>JAFQBR010000259.1 GCA_017399665.1 Clostridia bacterium
ATCTTGTCCTTACTTGTAACAGCCCTTAAGAAATTTCGTATTTTATCTATGTCTGTATATTCAGGATGTTGAAGAATTTTATCTTCGCCTTCAACGATAAGATCACTTTCGCTATATTGAATATAACTTTTTAACGCATCGATAACCATCACAAAAACGGATTTGTAACCAGCAAGCTCTTCGCCAATTAAAAAGTCTGCATCACAGCACTCATCTAGCGTTTTGCCAACGAACAGTTTGGTTAATAACTCGTTTGCTTCTAAAAGATTTTCGTCAGGCATATCAGGTGGTAATGAAATATAATTATCTTTTAAAAGTTTGTTTTCCGTTACGATAAGAACTAAAGCGCTATCAGGTTTGTACCTAAAAAGGTTAATATGAGTTATATGGTCTTTGGTATCGTGGGGAGCGATAGCCATTGACGTGTAACTTGTAAGCTCACTTATAATTTTTGCCGTATTCTTTATTAAATACTCTAAATCATCTGTTTTTTCAAGGAATATCTTTTTAATATAGTCAAGTTCTTTAACAGTGGGTTTTTCCTTTACCATTAGGTCTGTAACGTAAAGCTTATATGCTTCGTTAGAAGGAATTCTACCCGCTGAAGTGTGAGGCTGTTCTAAATACCCCAACTCTTCAAGAGCACTCATTTCACTTCTTATTGTAGCGGAACTTATGCTGCCTTCGTATTCCTCTGCTATTAATTTTGATGATACTGGAACTGCTGTATCAATGTATTTATCTACCGCAATTTTAAGTATCCTTTTTTTTCTTTCGGATAATTCCATTTTAGCACACCTTTTAAATGATTGTTAGCACTCATATTGCTTGACTGCTAATATTCTACAACTATTATATATGTTTGTCAAGAATTTTATACTGTTTTTTTAAAAAAATTTTTCATAAAAAAAGTTTGACAAACAAGTAAGCCAACTTGCATATCAAACTTAATTTTAATTAATGTAGTTCTTTAGTCATCTTCATTTGTAGATAAAAACAACCTTTGGTTAAAAATATATTCACCTTTAGTTTTAGTAAAGAAAAGTAAATACACAGCATAAACAATGACTATTACTGCCAACACTGCAGTAACAACAATATTAAGATTAGTCCATATATAACCACTAATAAATCCGTAATCAGCTAATAAGCCACCGATGTTAAATATAAAATGCAATAAAACGGCACTATAAAAACTGCCTGTTTTTAAAAATGCAATGGCGCACATTGCACCAATCAAGAATGAATATCCAACTTGCATAGCGACAGAACCGATACTAGCTCCGGCAAACAAATTAAACAAATGAACTACCCCAAACAAAGCTGAAGAAATTAATACTGCTAGAAAATTTCGATGCTTGTGCGCATTAAATATTCTACAAATTGCAGGAAAAATTAGAGCCCTAAAGGTTATTTCCTCTAGCAAGACGGCAAAGAATGTTGCAATTATGTAGCAAAACCAAACAATTTGATCTTTGATGATTAAGGACAAATCTTTGGTTATAAGCGGAAAAATAGGAAAATTATTTATTACAACAAGTAAAAACGGGACAAGTATTATTGAACTAACAAAAATATCTTTTAAAGAAAAAATTTTACTTAGTTTAACTTCAAAAACCAACCAAATAGGCAAAATACAACAAATTAGGCGAGCTAGGGCGTGCGCAATCAAAACAGCCACCTGACTATCCCCTAAAAAATAGGTAAAGATTGATTCAGGTACACTAACTGCGCCTATAGTATACATTATTATTGTAATTACAAACTGCCATGGCGTTTGTATAGAAAACTTATACAAATTATCGTTTTTCATAATACTTTTGCAAATAAATTTGATATTTTTGTTTATATTTTTCGATTTTTATTAAATAATTTCGCGTTTCTGGGTATGGGACGTAAACAAGTGTTTTCCCGTCTTGTGAACAATTTTTATCATTTAACCATTTCAAAACTGCCCCTTCACCTGCATTGTATGCGCAAAGAAGAGTTTTCTCATTAATAAATTTTTCTTTTAAATAGGAAATGTATTCACAGCCAAGAGTTAAGTTGCATTCAGGATTATATAAATCAATATTTCCCGTGTAATTAGCACGAGTTGCTATATAAACGGCAGTAGACGGCAAAATTTGCATAAGACCAACTGCGCCCTTACTTGAAACTACGCTAGCGTCAAATGAGCTCTCGGCGTAAATAAGCGCCATAAGTAAGGATGGCTCTATTGCATATTCATTTGCGTACTTGAGTGTTAAATTAGTATATTTCTTTGCGTTTATTGCATAACAGCCACTGCATAGGAATATAAAACTAAACGCGAAAAATAAAGCTAAACCCTTTATTAATAAATTAGAACTTTTTTTCAATTTTACTGATTGCCTCTTTGATATTCTTTTTCAAATCATCCAAATTTGAATTATTCTCTATTACGGTATGTAAAGACAAATCAATACTTTCATAATTTACTTGATTGTTTATTTTTCTATTAATTTGTTCTTCAGTTGAATTGTCACGCAGTTTTAACGCGTTTATTCTACTGTTTAAGTCCCTAACTACAACAAAGACGTAATCAAACAACGTTTGATATCCACCTTCAAATAGCACGGGGACTTCATAAAAAACCAAGCCTTCATTATACTTAGAAAAAGCACTATCAAAAATGTACTTATGTGTTAAAAAGTTTAATTTTTTTAATAAAACAGGGTCACTAAAGACTTTTTTAGAAAGCTTTTCTCTATTTAAACAAACTTTTCCATTAATAATTAATGGCTCAACCTGCATTTCATTCGATATTCTTAATACAAAATTCTCATCTTCTAAAAGTTCAGAATAAACGTTGTCAAAGTTAACAGTTTTGTATCCTAATGACGAAATACATTTTAATACTTCACTTTTTCCACTACCTACACCGCCGGTAATTGCTACTTTTACATGTTTCATATTAATTACTTTGCCTCAAACCAATTTTTACCGCTTGAAACGTTAACGGTAAGCGGAACTGAAAAATCAACGGCAGACTGCATTTCTTCAGTTAAAATATCTCTTACCTTTTGTAAATCAGCTTCGCTTGTATCTACAATTAATTCGTCGTGAACTTGCAAGATAAGTTTAGCGTCGGGCGCTTCACTTTTTAGTCTATTGTGAACCTTTATCATTGCAATCTTGATTACGTCGGCAGCCGTTCCTTGAAGTGGCATATTCATTGCTGCACGCTCACCAAAACTTCTTATCATATAGTTTGAAGAATTAATTTCAGGTATAACTCTTCTACGGTTAAAGCCCGTACAAATAAAACCGTGTTCGTGCGCAAACGCAACGTTTTTTTCCATAAAGTTTTTAACTTCGGGATACATTTCAAAATATACGCGAATATATTCTTTCGCAATTTTAGGTGATATTTTAAGGTTTTTAGATAAGCCAAAGTCGCTAATCCCGTAAATTATGCCAAAATTAACTGCTTTTGCTGTGCGTCTTTGTTCCGATGTTACTTCTTCTAGTTTTACGTTAAATACTTGCGATGCCGTCAAAGCATGTATATCTTCATCACGATTAAATGCGTCAATTAAAGGTTTACAGCCAGAATAATGAGCAAGCAATCTAAGCTCAATTTGAGAGTAGTCTGCTCCAACTAAATATCTATCGCTTGACGATGGAATAAATAGTTTTCTAAGTTCTCTGCCTTCTTCATCACGTACCGGTATATTTTGCAAATTGGGCTCTTTAGAAGAAAGTCTGCCCGTGCTTGTTACTGCTTGATTGAAAACAGTATGAATTAAACCTGTATTTTTATCAATTAACGGTTTAAAGCCGTCTAAATAAGTCGATAAAAGCTTTTGGTGCTGGCGATATTTTAAAATTAAAGAAATAATGGGGTGTTCATCCTCTAACGATTCAAGAACTTCAGCATTTGTAGAATAACCACTCTTTGTTTTCTTGCCATGCTTTAAACCTAATTTTTCAAATAAAACTTCGCCTAGTTGCTTGGGCGAATTTACGTTAAATTCAACACCTGCTAGCTCTTTAATTTTAATAAGTAACTCATCCAAGATTTTTCTATATTTTTCAGATGCGTCGTTTAGAGCAAGAACGTCTATTTTAAAACCTGAATTTTGCATGTCATATAAAACGTCACACAAAGGCAACTCAATATCTTTATATACAGAATACGAATTTTCTTGTTCTAATAATGTGTTATACTTGGTATAAAGAAGATATTGAGAATATGCAGGAGTCGTTAAATCAAAGCCTGCTCTTTCAATGGTTTCATTTAAAGAAAGTTCTTTTTGGGTATAATCAACAACATACTTTTGAAGCATGACGTCTTCTGACGAACAAACTTCTTCAATCCCCATTGACTTTAACATACCTCTTAGCTTCTTTCTATCAAACACAATAAGCTTGCCGGCTTTTCCTAAAAGCGCAGGTTTTAAAAAGTTAAGCGCTTCATCATACATAATACCCGGACTAAAAAAGTCGTTTTTAATTAAAAGCTTATATTCTTTTTCGCCATTGTAAAAGTATACGTCATCAGCTAAAACAAGCGAAAAAAATTCACCGTTAAAATAGTTTTCGCCTGACATAATTTTATCCAAAATCACGCTTTCTATCTTGATATTTTGAAGGTTTTCTATTTCGTCATTCTCACTAGATGCAGTTTCACTTTTCGAAAAAATATCCTTTTTTAAAATACTTGAAAACTCAAGCTCAACCAAAATTTTTCTTGCGCCTTCACCTAATGGAAACTCAAATCTTAACTCACTAAAGCTAAGATCCAAGTCCGCATTGACGTTGATTGTAGCAAGTGTTTTAGAAAGAAAAGCCATTTCCTTTCCAAGCTCTACTTTCTCTTTTAATTTACCCTTTAGTTCATCAGTATGCTCATATAAGTTCTCGATTGAGCCATAAGTAGAAATTAATGTTTTGGCTGTTTTTTCGCCGACCCCAGCAATACCGGGAATATTATCTGAAGCATCCCCCATACACGCTTTTAAATCAATAATTTGCATGGGAGTAATGCCGTTCTTTTCAAAGAAATTATCGTTATTAAAAATTTCAAGTTCGCTTATGCCGTGTTTTGTAAAGTATACGCTTGTCGTTTGGTCAACTAGCTGATAGCTATCCCTATCCCCCGTTATAATAATTGTTTCAACAGGAAAATGTTTTGCTGCAGAACCTATAATATCATCCGCTTCCAAGCCTGCCTGCTCATAGATTTTTATACCAAAGCTAGTTAAAAGCTTTTTAATTAAATCTACTTGAGGAACTAATTCAGGCGGCATTGGCTTTCTTGTAGCCTTATACCCGGTATACATTTGATGTCTAAATGTAGGTTCTTTTCGGTCAAACGCTACAAGAATATGTGTGGGCTTTATATCACTAATTATTTTTAAAAGCATATTTGCAAAGCCGTAAACGGCATTAGTTTGCACGCCTTGACTTGTTGCAAAATATGGTGTCGCATAAAATGCCCTATATAATACGCTGTTACCGTCTATTAAAACCAATTTCTCCATAAAAATTTCTCTCTCAACAAAAAAATCTCTTGCAATTACAATAAAAATGTGTTATTATAATTAAGCGTTTTGGAATACATATATATTATGCCACATTTTTTAGCATATTGCAACCGTTTTCAAAACTTTTAATTCAACTTTGCCGCTGTGGTGGAACTGGCAGACGCGCGGGACTCAAAATCCCGTGATGGCGACATCGTGTGGGTTCGACCCCCACCAGCGGCACCAAACTGAACATTGTCGAACCCCAATATGTGGTAGGCAATGTTCTTTTTTTATACTATATATTGATTTTGGGGCTTTTTAGCCCTTTTTTTATTTTTTTTAATCAAGTAATATTTTCATTGATTTTGCCATTTTTGTAGTAAATTTTGCTTAATTTTTAATAATTTTATGTGAAATTTTGGTGAAATTTTTTCAGCGATTTTTTTTACTAAAAATTTTTTGGCAAAAACTTGAATTTTTATGTGAAATTTTTGTGAAATATTTTTATGAATTTTTTATATACCGATATTTTTAGAAAAACTAAAAAATATTTTTATTGCTTTCCTTATTATATAATATACCTACAAAACAAAAGACCGGGCGGATTTTTTAATCCACTCGGCTTTTTTGTGTTACATTTATATTTTTTAATCTCTCCAAAGAGCTGAAG
>JAFQBR010000260.1 GCA_017399665.1 Clostridia bacterium
TTCCAACAGGCGTATGAATCGGAGTTTATACCTACCACCTCTTGGGAAAATAACCCCATTCACGGCAAACTTTCTTATTCGCAGTTATCTGCCTTTGGCGTAATGATAAGCGCCTTTGTAATACCTGTATCATTTGCGTTAAGAAAACTGCTTGAACGTTTAGATCCAAATAACAATTAGGAGGTGGAAAATGCGTAGTACTAAACTAAAAAAACGTAGCAATATGAACGTATTTTTCGCCATCATTTTGGTTGTGCTTATTTTATACACAACGCTTATGTTTGGTCTGTTTGCGTTGGGTTTAAATATTTCTTTAAAGCACCCACTAGACGTTGAAGTTGATTCTAACATTTTTGGACTTCCAAATATGACGTGGTGGAAACAATTTAAGGGCAGTATTTTTGGAAACTATATATTTGCTCTTCAAAACATTAAACTCGATAAGCCTAATAGCTATATCATAGGTCTGTTTAATCAAGAGCGCGTTAGTGCACCTATTAAAGGCGATATTGTAACTTGCACTTTGTATACCTTTATATACGCGGGTATAGGCGCGTTATGTTCAACTTTTATGCCAATGTTCATGGGCTATCTTTGCTCTATGTATTCAAATAAGGTATCTGGATTTCTTTATGCGGTAGTGCTTTTTGTAATAGCAACGCCTATCGTAGGGGCAACGCCTTCAACAATAAATCTAATGCGTTCATTAAGGCTTTACGATACCTTTGTGGGGGAATTTATAAGGCGTTCAACCTTTACCAATATGTATTTCTTGATTTTCTTTGCTTATTTCAAAGGATTATCAAGCGGATTTAGCGAGGCGGCAGAAATTGACGGGGCGTCACAGCTTAGCATTATGTTTAAAATATACATGCCTTTAGCCGCAAACATATTCTTTACAGTTTACTTAATTCTTTTTGTTAACTATTGGAACGATTTTACAACACCAATGATGTTCCTACCGTCAAGACCTACGCTTTCTTACGCGATTTATTATACTACTACATTGGACTCAGGCAGTAGTTTTAACCGCGATACTAGAAGAATGGCAGCTCTTATGGTGTTTGCTATTCCTATTATCGTAATATTTTCTATATTCAACAAACGTCTTATGACAAACCTTACCATGGGTGGCGTCAAAGAGTAAAGGAGGAATTATGCAAAGAAAAAGATTAAAAACGCTAATAGTCGTTGCTCTTTCTGCTGTAGCGGTTGTATTTGGCTGTTTTGGGATTATTAATTCTAATAAAACGCAAGTACAGGCACAAACGGTAGAAATTAACAACGTTTTAGAAAGTAAAATTGCGCTCAACACAGAAGTAGATATTTCTTCTTCTATAACGGTTGAGTATAACGGAACGCATACCGCAAAAAACGGTGTGGTAGTTTTTCCTGACGGTAAAATTGTAAATGCAGGCAAGATTAAATTAAATCAGGCTGGCGAATATCAGATAAAATATTTCTTTGATTACGCAGGCGTTCCTTATACCGCGGTTCAAAGGGTAGAGGTTTATTCTTCTTATTTTAATCTATCGAACGCAAGTGGCGGTGAAATTATCGTATCTAACGAAGAAAACAAGCTATACACCGGTAAGGAGGGCATTATTGCTAATCTAAAGTCTGGTACAAGCTTTGTTTACAATAAAGTTTTAGACCTTCGTGATTGCGGGGAGGACGGCCTTAGCAATATTATTGAAATAGATACGCGATACGGCCATTATGATGCAGATGGCAACTATATTCGTGATATTGAGGAAGCTTGGATTCGTTTAACCGACTGTTACAATCCCAATATTTACATTGACCTTCGCATGCAAAACTCAGACAAATACGACGGATGTTTATACCCCGGTGTAAAAACTAACACGCAAGTTGTTACAGGTATGGATAAGGGTGTAACCACAGTTTTAGGCCCTTCAAGGATTATCACTCTTGACGGTGTAAATTACAGAGTTTGGCAGGATAGCGGTTCAATGAACGTTGGTATGTATAGTATGAAAACAGCGCTTACTACAGGTTGCGTTTGGAAGTACGATTTAAAGACCAACAGAGTATATCTAACTTATAACGATAAAGAAGATTTCTTAGTTTCCGACTTAGACGAGCCCTTAATTTATCCAAATGGCACATTCTTTGAAGGTTTTACAACCGGCGAAGTTTACGTAAGCATATCTGCACAAGGTTATGCAACCAACTATGCACGTACGGAAATTATTTCTATCGGTAACGATAATTTAAAACAGGTTAGTGATAAGCAGTACGTAGATACAGTTGCTCCCGCAATTATAGTAGATAAAGCAAAGGTTACACCTACGGGTGTTTACGGTGCTATTGGCGACAGCTTTGAAATTCCTTCTGCTAAAGCGGTAGACGTTAATCTTATTGGCAACGTTGACGTTGCGGTATATCGCGGATACGGCACTGAAAATCAGTTGAACGTTTCTGTTGAAAATAACAAATTCACACTTGATGAAAAGGACGTTTATTCTATCGTTTATACAGCAAAGGATAGAAACGGAAACGAGGGTAAAGAAATATTTACCGTTTCTGCAGTAAATACCCCAGATAACCGTGCTATAACCTTAAATACTTTAAATTCAGGTAACGTTTTAGCAGGCGCAAAAATAGCGGATTTATATGAAGTTACAAACGCCGTAAACGTTGATAAGGCTGACGTAAAAGTTAAAGTAGTTGTAGAAAGCGAAAATCAAACGGTAGTTGGCGAGGGTGTAGATTTTACGTTTACACCTTACTATGAAGGCGCGTACGTAGTTAAATATTTCTATTCAGACGGAATATTTGATTATGAAAAGGTTGTTAACCTAACGTCTGAAAGAAGCTCTAACGTATGCTTTATGGATGAAGTAATTGCGCCTAAGTATTACGCTCAAGGCAATTCTTACGCTATAGACGAAATAACTGCTTACTCATTTGCAAACGGTTATCCCGAAGCTGTAGCTACCTCCGTTTACGCGGTATTTGACGGCGGTGCAGAGCAGTTGGTTTCAAACCCCAATCAAGTTCAAATTACGGGCTCTAATAGCGTTTACTTCGTTTATAGAGCTGTGGGTGCTACCTTAACTACACAGCCAACGGCAATTATCAATACCGATTATTATAGAAACGGTAATAAGGTTGGCTACGGTATGGAAAATTTCTTTATTGGCGATTTTACTTCAAATGCTCTTAACGCATTTGGTAGCAGGGGAAAGGATATTACCTTTACTTCAAATAAAAACAGCGGAAATAACAAGCTTTCTTACTTTAATCAAGTATCTGGCAGAAGCTTTGCTATTACCTATAAAGCAGTTGCTAATGAAGCTAACTTTGCGTCATTTAGAGTTGTTTTAACAGACGCACACGATGCAAAAAATCAACTATTTATTGAAATATTTAAACAAACGGATGCAACCTATTATTCAATAAACGGCGGACAGTTAATCAAAGCAGATCTAATCAGCTTTGAAAACTCAAATATTGCTATTTCTTACGATTACGAAAGCAAGTTCTTAAGAATAGGAACTTACGCTACTAGTGTTGAATTTGATGCAAGACTAGTATACGTAGACGTTGAACTAGTGGGTATAACCGGTAAGTCAAGTGTTATTATTTCAAAAATCAATAACCATCCTATTGCCGGTAACAATTATGTTGATAGAGTTGAACCGGAAATTTACGTTCGTGACTTCCAAGGCGATTATAAGGAAGGGGATATCGTAAAAATTGAACAACCTGAATTTGCAGACGTAGTTTCGGGTATTGATTATTCTAAAGCAAGGTTATTATTAACCTGTTCAGACGGTAAGCCCGTTTTAGATAAAAACGGCAACCCAATTACTAATGCAAAAGTTGGCCAAGACTACGAAATTTTATTGGATAGAATAGCTTTATTCTATGCAATATACGAAATTTATGACTTTAACGGAAATATGGCGAAAAAGACCATAACGGTAAACTGTGCAGACAGCACTGCGCCTACGATTACGCTTGGCAATATTAGTGAAGATTACGTCCTTAAGGTTAAAGCAGGAGCGGAAGTTTGCTTTGAATTTACCGTTTCAGATAACGTTACAAAGGCAAAAGAGATTATAACGTATATTCACTTATATTGCGACGATATGTTCTCTTACGTTCCTAACGTATCAAACATTAAAAAGGCTAACGCACCCGAAAACGGCGTATACAGTGAAAAATTCGTTATACACGTTAAGGGTAACTATACTGCACAAATCCACGCAATAGACGGCGTAGGTAACCTTTGCGTTAAGTATATTATGATAATTGCTGAATAAGGGAGGATAAATAGATGAAAAAATTAATAACGATTTTATTTACCGTGCTATTTTTGTTTTCATTCTCTATGCAAGTAGCGTGTCAGCCTCCCACGGGCAACAGCGGCGACAACGGCTCTAACAGCAGTGTAGACGGTGGCGGTCAAGGCGAAGACATAAGTAAGGATACAGGTCGTTATACCTTTGAAGATGGTATTCACGATTTTACTGCACCCGAAGTTGACGGCAAGTATATAGTTAAAAACGGCACGACGGATTACGTTTTAGTAGTTCCTGCCGACGCTGACAGTAAAATTGAGCTTGCAATAGATGAATTTAAAGTGCTATTTAAGCGCGCAACTAATATAGAAATAGCTAGTGTTCGCGATGATTCGGGAGATCCCGTTTTATCCAATGCTAACGCTAAAAGAATTTCTATTGGTGAAACAAGCTTAATTACTTCTATGAGTAAGGAAGAACAACTTGCGTTCGGCTACGATAAGAGCATTTTACAATTTGACGGTGTAAGAATTATCACTAAAGGCAACACCGTATACCTTCTTGGTGGTTCTATGTACGGCCCACTATATGCTGTTTACGATTTTATGAAAATTTGCTTTAATTACGAATTTTATTACCGTAACTGCATTGAAATTGATACAAACGTACAAAACCTAAAGCTACGTGATTTTAACGTAACAGATATTCCCGATATTGCAACTCGTTTACGTGGTAACAACGTAACGTTACACAAAGAGGCTTGGGGATTTGAATTACAGTCAGGCGTGGTAAACTCAACCGATATCGAACGCGCTATGAAGCGTTATCGCTATATTGACGGACCGGAAATTTATTTGCCAATTTATACAGAGGTGGGCGGAACTGAATACAGTTACGGCTTCCATAACGCATATAACTATGTTCACCCAACTTCTAAAGAGGGTTGGAGAAATTCTTGGCTTAGTGACAATGCGCCAACAAATAACCCAATGTATCAAGAATTATGTTATACAGCACACGGTATAAAGGATGATTTAGACGCATTGGTAGAGGCTTGTGCTAATAAGATTATTTATTCTTTAGGGTTAGAGGCATGGAAGGATAGAACTTACGTTGGCTTTACCATTATGGACGGTGGCTTCCAATGTACTTGTAGCGCTTGTGAAGAAGCAAAAATACAAGACGGTGGCTCTTACGCCGGCGCAATCATTAGAGTTGCTAACCGCATTATGGAAATCGTTAAGGAATGGATGAAGAATAACGGACAAGCAGAAAGAACGTTAAATATGTACTTTTTAGCTTACGGCACGACTGAAAAAGCACCTGTAATTTATGACGAACAGCAGGGTAAATACATTCCTGCAAACGAGTCTGTTATTTGTAGAGATGACGTATACACCTATATTTGTACTCATAACGACTGCCGTTCAATTTATTGGGCAGATGGCGAAAATAAACAAGATATAGAAGAGCTTGAAAAGTGGGGCGCAGTTTCAAAACACATGTTTAACTGGTTCTATCAACAAAGATACGTTAACTATTCTGCATATTTTGATACATTCTCTATGCTTAACAACGATATGTATGCTTATGCTCTTTTAAACGGTGCTGAACACGTAGTTAACCAAGGCGACTACCGCGGTGAAACCGTAACTGGCTACGGATTACTAAACGAATACGTATTCTCTAAACTAATGTGGGACGCTACCTTAGATATGGAAGAGCTTTGCAAAAACTTCTTTAAGGCAATGTATAAGGATGCTGCAGAAACTATGTGGGAAATTTTTGAAAAGGAACGTGCGCACAGTATGACCGTTTCTCAGGACGTTTCTGTTGGTGAATACAACTATAGTAGACCTCAAAGCGCAGCACTTTATCCCTATCAGTCACATCTATTACCAATTATCGAGCAATACGAAAAGGCTCTTTCTGAAATAGAAATTTTAAAGCAAACAAATCCTAGGGAATATGAATTGGTAAAACAGAGAATTAATACCGAATACGTTGCGCCTTTATACTTGACGTTAAGCTTTTACGGCAGTAGAGAAATTAGACCGTTCAGTAACGAAAAGAAGCTTGAATATAAGTCAAAATTAACGGCTATAGCAGAAACAATGTATTTCTTATGTTACGAAAGCAACCCAGTTGGTCCTAACATGCTTGATTTTGCAAAAGGGGTTTAATATAGGGGGTAAATATGAATAAAGTAATGAAAAAATTTATCGTTTTACTACTGTGCTTATTAACTTGTTTAACCGCTACAATTTCTTTTGGCTTTATGGGAGGTTGTACTCCTAGTCAGCCTCAGGGCGGTGGCGACAATTCTTCAGTGAACACTCCAGGTCAACAGCAA
>JAFQBR010000261.1 GCA_017399665.1 Clostridia bacterium
AAATGGATTAAATTTCATATTTACTACCTCCGCTTTAGATATTGCCTTTTTGTAAAAAATTTATACATTTTGCTTCACATAAGCCTTTTTTCGTGATATAATAAAATAAATAAAAACTTATAGCGGTGCAAAAAACTGCGTTAATCGCCCTATAGGGGTGTTTTTAAGGTGTAATATATGTTTGAGGTTTATAACGGAAATAATTTTGAAGAGATTTATTACATTATGAAAAAGAGCTTTCCTAAAAGTGAAATAAGAAGCAAAAAGGGGCAAGAAGAGCTTTTAAAGGATAAGCGATATAAGCTCTTTTGTTATAAAAAAGAGGGTACGTTGGTTGGAATATTGTGCGTTTGGCATATAACCGCGGGCTATTTTTTAGAACACTTTGCCGTTTTGCCTGAATTTAGGGGGAAGGGAATTGGTTTTAATATGCTAAAGGAATTTATTGCTTTTGCTAAAGATAGTAAAAGTATTTTTCTTGAAGCAGAGCCTATAGTAGACGAGATTACCTTGCGCAGAATAAACTTTTATAAAAGAAGCGGATTTTACTTAAACGGCTACGAATACTGTCAACCCTCGTTCGGGCCTTCGTTGCCAGCAGTTCCTTTAAAAATTATGACCTACGGTAAGGCTGTTAACGAAGAAGAATTTTTAGAAATTAAGCGTTCAGTTTATACGGAGGTTTACAATAAAAAAATTTAGTTTTGTTAGTAAACTAAAAAAGCAAACTCCACCTAAAAGGGTTGAGAAATTTATAAAAAGGTTGTAAAATATAATAAACTCTAAAGGGGGTGGATTTATGAGAGTTATGGTTTGCGGTGGCGCGGGCTTTATAGGCTCACACTTTATTGATTATATTTTAAATAACTATAAAGAAGATTTTGTTCTTTGCTACGATAAGCTTACTTACGCCGGCAAAAAGGAAAATTTTTCACATAATTTAAGCAATAAAAATTTCGCCTTCGTTCAAGGGGATATTTGTAATAAGCAAGCGCTTTTAAGTGCGGTAGAGCAGTTTAAAATAGATACTATCGTTAACTTTGCGGCAGAATCTCACGTGGACCGTTCTATAGTAGACAGCAGTGATTTTTTACAAACGAATATCGTTGGAACGGCAACCTTATTAGATGTTGTAAAGCAAAAAAATCTTACAAGATTTCATCAGGTTTCAACGGATGAGGTTTACGGCGATTTAGAAATAGAAAGCAATTTAAAATTTACGGAAAGCTCGCCTATAGCGCCGTCATCTGTATATTCAGCATCAAAAGCAAGCGCAGATTTATTAGTTTTAGCATCAAGAAGAACATTTAATTTGCCCGTAACAATTTCCCGCTGTGGAAACAACTACGGCACTCGCCAGCACCAAGAAAAGTTTATACCGCAAATGGTACTAAACGCGGTAAACGGCAACAATCTTCCCGTATACGGTAACGGATTAAACGTACGCGATTGGATTCACGTTTACGATCACGTTTTGGCAATAGATTTAATTTTAAGAAAGGGTAAGGTTGGCGAGATTTATAACGTTGGCGCAAATAATACCGTTAACAATATTACTTTGGCAAAAAGAATTTTAAACGTTCTTAATTTGCCTGAAGAAAATATTTGCTTTGTTGAAGATAGAAAAGGGCACGACAGAAAGTACGCGGTAGATTACGGTAAAATTCAAAAGGAGCTTGGCTTTAACCCCACTAAAGATTTTAATAAGGAATTTACTGCTTGCGTTTTAGATTACGCTAAATCCTTTAAAAGTTAACTAACGGATTAGATAGCGGATAATTTGATAAGAATAACAAAAAAAAGATAAAAAGAAAACTCAGAGATAAAATTCCCTGAGTTTTTTATTTTGTTATAAAGTGCCGTTAATCGCGCTATAGCGTGGTTTTTTAAAGCATTTGTTAAAAATAGGGGCTTTTTTGGGGCTAATTATTAAGAATAAATTCCCCAATTTCATCTAAAGACTTTGCTTCAAAGGTTACCTTTAATCCCT
>JAFQBR010000025.1 GCA_017399665.1 Clostridia bacterium
ATAAGCCGTATATTTATAGGTATGGGCATACCACCGCATATTAAAGGATACGGATATTTAAGAGAGGGTGTTAAGCTTGCGGTTTTAACACCGGATATTATTAACAGCATAACAAAAAAATTATATCCTTCAATCGGCGCAAAATTTGGCACGACTGCAAGTAAGGTAGAAAGGGCAATACGCCATGCAATAGAGGTTGCGTGGAACCGCGGTAAGGTAGAAAATTTTAACGCCTTATTTGGTGTAAGAATATATACCGAACATGAAAAACCAACAAATAGCGAATTTATCGCTTTGGTTGCAGATAGACTTTTATTAGATGAAATCTCCTAATTTTATTTTAAAGTTAAAGCGCGAAAAACTTTTAAAAAAGCGATGTCATAAACAATGGTTGATTTTTTTAAAGAGATAAAATACTTTAGCAACCGTTTATAGTGACAGAGCCAAAAAAAGGCGGAAAAAACTCCTTAAAGAAAGCTTTAAGAAGTTTAATAGTTCCGCCTTTTTTTGTTGTGATTTAAAAAAAATAAAAAAAGTATTGAAATTACCCTTGCGTTGTGATATAATACTGACAGGGTAGATGGTTTTACCATCGTTCATAAAATGTATTAAAGGGAGGAAATCATGAAAAAAAGACTGGCCAGCATATTTTTACTTTTGGCAACCTTTTTCATGTTTTGGAGGTAAATAAATGAAAAATAATAAATTTATAAAAAGAATATTAGTCGGTTTAGGGTGTTTATTAATGATTTTTTCAGTTACTGCTTGCAATGTGAGCTTTGAATATGAAGATTCTAGCAAAAAGCAGGATTTACCTAATTCTATGAATGAAAGCTTTTCTAGATATCATAAACTTGTATATAACTACACGAAAAATAGCCCTGAATTGTGCGTTGGCGGACTCAATGACAATAGAAGAGAAACCTTCGATCTCCATTTTAGCTCTGAAAAAAAAGATGACGTTAATTATTTTTTCTTGTTTGATAAGTCAGACGTTGAAACGGATTTTTTAGATAAATGGACATTTGTTAAATGTTTTGATGAGAAATTAAATGAAGAAATGCTGTATTTGGATGGAAATGTGGACGTAAAAGAAAACATATTAAGCGAAAATAATTCGGTGGTATATGCTGACAGTTTTGATTATTCTTATAGAATTTATTCTTTCCCACATACTACGAAAATAATGGAATATGAATATACCTTAACTGTGTATGATAATTGTAAATATAACGTTCTTATAACTGTGCTTGCAGAAGACCAAGTAGTTGCAGAAGCTTACTTTTATCCTCGCAACAAAAACATTGAGGCGCAATATTTTTTTGATCTTGTAAGGGATTGTGCTCGTCAGGTTTATTGGATACCGGAAGCCAAGGATGACGATTATTATACGCTTAGTAGATCTGTAAAAATTTCTCAATTAATTAATCCGGATTCTAGTATTAGCATAGATGATAGAACGGCTTTTATAAAAACTTATTTCGAAACAAACCAAACAAACACATCGGATTATTTTTTCTTCTTTGGCTCTAATTTGGGAATGTATCTTGCTGATAGCTGGGAATTTGCTAAGTGTATTGACGTTAAAACGGACAAGGTAATATTAGCTCTTAACGCTCAAACTCGCAGTTTGGATTATGATTATTCTTATCGTCTATTTTCTTTTCCGCACACAACTAAAGTTGAAGAATACGACTATTCTTTAACGGTATATGAGGATTGTTGGTATAGTATTCTTATAACGGTACTTGCGGAAGAAGAGGTTGTTGCAAAAATTTACTTCCACCCCCGTAGCAAAAACCTTGAGACACAATATTTTCTTGATTTGGTAAAGAATACTGGTAATCAGCTTCAATTAAAAGAAATAGCAGAATAAAAATTTTTATATAAAAAGGCGGAAAAAAACTCCTTAAAGAAAGCTTTAAGAAGTTTAATAGTTCCGCCTTTTTTTGTTGTGATTAAAAGTTTGATTGTGGCTATAAAAGATTATCTGCCTTTATAGATTTTGAATATTCAGATGGGGTCATTTGTGTATGCGCTTTGAATAAACGCGAAAAATAATGAACGGAGTTAAAGCCTAACATGTAAGCAATTTCGGTATACGTATACTTGTTTTGGCTAATAAGTTTCTTTGATTCTTCTATTTTTAAGAATATATAATACTGAATTATGCTGGTATTCATATTCTTTTTAAAAACAGTCTTTATATAGGTTTTAGAAAAGAAAAGCTCTTTTGCTATTGTGTCTAGATCAATAGAGGTATAAAGCCTTTCGTTAAGAAGCTTAATTATGTTGGTAACTATTTTGTCTGAATGCAGACTTGCAACGTTTTCCTTTACGTTTTTAACAGTATCTTTTTCAATGTCCTTGCGAAGAAGTGAAAGTAGCATAAGCTCAATACAGTTTTTAATAATTTGCTCGCTACCTAATGGCGCATCCTTGCGCTTTGTCATTTTTGTTAGATAGATTTCGTTTAGTTTATCTGAAAAGCACTTGGGGGTTTCTTTAATTATTTTGCCAAGCAAGCCCTTTTCAAAATCGCCAAGCACAAAAATTTTGTTAGCAAAATAGTTAATAGTTCTTTGCGCGCATTCAAAAGATATTATAGCGGTATTGCCAAAGGAGTTGGTAGTGTAAATGGTGTGTAGTTCGTTTGGGCGGTGAAAGTAAGCTTCGCCTTGCTTTAAGGTAAACTCTTTATCGTCTGCAATAATGCCAACTTCGCCCGAATCAACGTAAACCATTTCCCAAAAATCGTGCTGTTCGGGAAGAACGGTGAAATTTTTGCCATACTTAAAGTAATGAACGGTATAAATACCGTTAATTTTTAAAATGCTTTTTAATGAATTTTTTACGTAGTTTTCGTTGCGTACTTCCATTACTATCAATTACCTTTGCTTTTGCAAAATATTTCACTTTTTAATAGGCTCTGTCACAACAAAGGGTTGACTAAAGAACTTTTATCTCTTAAAAAAAATCAACCATTGTTTGTGACTTCGCCTTAAATTATACGATATATTTGACTAATTTGCAACATAAAAAAGTAAATTTAATAAAAAAAATCTTAATTGAGTGTCCTTTTATGTAAATATTAGGTTGTATTTTGTCACTCAAATAAATCAAAAAGTGCTATAATAGTAATACAAAATAAAAAGTGTTATAATAATATAACAAAAAAGGAGCTATTTTTATGGTATTAAATCACGATAAGCACTTTTTACCCATGATTTGCGTTTTACGCGAATATAAAGCAGACGTTTTAAAATGCGAACATAAAACATTAAAAATTTGTGTTGAAAGAAATAACGGCTATAACTATATTTATAATTTAGAAATTTACGCTAACCCCACAGAGGAACAGCTTAAACAAACTTGCGAAATCGCAGAACGTTTAGTTAAATCAATTCTTTGGGTTGCTGGTGGATACAAAATCTATATCTGCGGTGATAAGGCGGTATACGATTATATTGCAGGGGCATATTCCAAGGACGGCGCGCGCGCGTTTGACTTCGATTTTATGGCAGGAGTTTACGAACACCCCTTTGAAGTATTATTTACTGATGAATCTAACTTCCCCAAGGAAAGCAAATGCTCACTTGCTATCGGCGGTCACTTAGACGGTTGCAGAATTGGTTTTGATGCTGGCGGAAGTGACAGAAAGGTTAGCGCGGTTATCGACGGTGAGGTAGTTTACAGCGAAGAAGTCGTTTGGTTCCCCAAGACTAACAGCGATTACCGTTACCACTACGAGGGTATTAAAGAAGCAATGCTTACTGCTGCATCAAAAATGCCAAGAGTTGATGCTATTGGCGTTTCAAGCGCAGGTATTTATATTGATAATAAAATCATGGTTGCTTCACTTTTCTTAAAAGTTCCCAAAGATGATTTTGATGCTCACGTTAAAAATATGTATATAGACATTGCAAAAGAAATTGGCGCACCTATTGAAGTTGCTAACGACGGCGACGTAACAGCTTTGGCTGGCGCTATTGATATTGGCGATAACGGCATTTTAGGTATTGCAATGGGCACAAGTGAAGCAGGTGGTTATATTAACCTAGACGGTAGACTTAACGGTTGGCTTTCTGAGCTTGCATTCGTTCCCGTAGACTTTTCTAAGGATGCTTACCAAGATGAATGGAGCGGTGATATAGGTTGCGGTGTTAAATACTTCTCGCAAGACGGCGTTATTAAGCTAGCTGAATATGCCGGCTTTACCTTTGAAGAAGGTCTTTCTCCGGCAGAAAAGCTTAAAGTTATTCAAAAGCTTATGGCTGAAGATGATCAAATGGCTCGCGGTATTTATGAGGATATCGGTACATATTTAGGTTATTCAATAGCTTATTATAGCGAATTTTACGATATTAAGCACTTACTTTTATTAGGTAGAGTAACCAGCGGTAAGGGTGGCGATATCATTATGGAAACAGCAAGAAAAGTTTTAAGCGAAAACTTCCCCGAATACGCTTCTATCAGTATTGAAATGCCTGATGAAAATAGCAGAAGAGTAGGGCAGAGTATTGCGGCAGCTTCATTAACAGCGTCAAAATAAGCTTTATATGCTTCGTTATTGTCATAAAAATTTACGTTTTGGCTCAGTTACGTACGAAAAGGTACGCGCCTTTCGCCAAATCCGCATTTTTAAGCCACTAACTCGCATCTAAACCTTATTTACAATAAGCTTTATCTGCTGCGCATTTGCCACAAAAAGGTGCGCTTTTTTCGGGTTACGTACGGTAAGTACGCGCCCCTTCATAAATGC
>JAFQBR010000262.1 GCA_017399665.1 Clostridia bacterium
GACGGAAGCTTAGAGCTTATCGTTAAGCTAGACGTTGACGAAGAAGCTTTAGGATTTAAGCTTTCTGACTTAAAGATTGGCGAATACAGCTGTAAGAACTTAACCTTTACTCTTAAACAGTACGACGGAGTATGGGGCTTAGCAATAGCAGGCGAAATCGGCAACGGTAAGGAAATGCGTATTAGCGTTGGTGGCTTAAACGTTGCAGATTATTATTCAATCCTTCTTAAGTATTATGAAAAATCAGATATAACAAACTCTCAAATCGCAGTTATTTCTAACGGCACGGCAAGCACTTATCCCACTTTAATCGGCTCAACCGCTGCTCCTGCAGATTATATTAAGGCTCATACCGAATTAGTAGGTAAGTTTGATGGAGTTGAAAGCATTGATGAAATTAGAGTTAAACTTTTAGGCGGTGGAAATAAGGATATATTTATTGCAGGCTTAGAAAAGGTTGCATACACCAAAGAAACCGTAACTTACAATATTGCAAACGGCAATCTATTAGGTATTGCAAGCGGTTTAAACGGCGAAACTATCGGTCAAGTTGCAAACTTTACCTTTAGCGGTGTAAATTCACCCGCGCTTTTATACACTTATAAGGGCGAAGCCGTAAACGCATTACATATGGCAGGCTTAACCTTAGATTTAGGAAATATTAAGGTAAGCGATTACGCAGTAATTAGAATAACCTTCCAAACGATAGCCGCAGGTAAGGGTACTAATATTTTCTGTGGCGAAACAGAGGTAGCAACCTTATACGGCGGAGCACACGTAGTAGATATTAAGGCTGCTGCAGAAGCAAAGGGTGTTACTGCATTTAGTAAATTAGAGCTTTCATTAGTTTCTTACGCTGCAGTAACGGAAGGCTCTATCTATATTGCTTCAGTTGAATTAGTTCTAAATTCAGATATTCTTTGCGCAGGCTGTAACAGCACGGTAGAAAACCACGGTATATGTGAATACTGCGGTGGATACCGTTGCGTAGGCGATCATAGCGAATGCAAGCCCATTCTCTGTGAAGCCTGCGGTAGCAAAGAAGAAGCTCACCCCGAGTGTGAATACTGCGGTAACTACGTATGCGTAGGCGACCATAGTAACTGTAAAGATTTTACCGTAACTCTAGTTGCTAACGGTGGCGAATTATCAAGCGAATTAAATTCATATAAGCACGGTATAGGCGTAACCCTTCCTTTAGCAAGTAAGGCAGGTTATACCTTTAACGGTTGGTATTTAGCAGAAGACTTTAGCGGTGAAGCAGTTAGCGAAATTCTTGCAAGCGATACCGGCGATAAGACCTTCTACGCTAAGTTTACTGCAAACTTAGATACTCCTTATTCAGTTAAGGTATTAGTTGCTAGTTACGGCGAAGGCTACGCTAGCGCAATGTATTTCCCCGGTGCGCTATCTTACATAGATGCAACTAGCGAATACGCAAGCTTATTAGGTATTAATTTAGACGCGCTTTACGGCGAAACCGATACTAGTGTAGAACTAACCTTAGCAAATCTAAAGGGCGTTAAATTAAACGCAGACTCAGTTCTTAGCGGTGTTATTGCCGGTGACGGAAGCTTAGAGCTTATCGTTAAGCTAGACGTTGACGAAGAAGCTTTAGGATTTAAGCTTTCTGACTTAAAGATTGGCGAATACAGCTGTACGAACTTAACCTTTACTCTTAAGCATTACGAAGGCGCTTGGGGCTTAGCTATAGATGGCGAAATCGGCAACGGTAAGGAAATTCGTATTAACACCGGTAGCTTAGTAGTTGCAAATTACCGTTCAATAGTTTTAAATTACGCTGAAACCTCTGCAAGTATTAACTCACAGGTTGCGGTAATTTCAAACGGCGTTGCAAGCACTTATCCCACTTTAGTAAGCGC
>JAFQBR010000263.1 GCA_017399665.1 Clostridia bacterium
AGAAGGAAAACGGTGATCCAGATAGCTGTAAGGAAGCGCTTATTTGGCATGAAGAAAAGGGTGAATATAAGGGGACTGCTTTTGATATTGGCACAAGAAATATATACGAAGATATTTATTTTGCAATTACTGAAGGCAAGCCACTTGCAGTAACGCCTACTATGGCAAAGGCTATAGTAACCGTAATGGAAAAGGTACATGCGGAAAATCCGCTTAAAATGAAGTATTAAGGTGATATAATGAAAATTTTATTTTACGGATTCCGCCACGGTCATATCGAAGGCTTATTGCAAAGCGCAAGGGCTAATTCTCGTGTGCAAGTCGTAGCTTGTATAGAAGAAGATGATGATTCAAGAAAGAGTGTAGAAGAGCGTTTAGGCGTGCAATTTGATGATAGGGCTTATGAGGAATGGTTGCAAGCAGACGTAGACGTTGTTGCCATTGGTGGAAGATACGCTGATAGAGGACAGGCGATTATAAAGGCTTTAAAAGCAGGAAAGCATATTATTGCAGATAAGCCTATTTGCACTAAAATAGAAGAATATGAAGAAATTGCAAGACTTTCAAAAGAGAAGAATTTAAAAATTCAATGTATGTTTGATCTTCGCTATATGCCATCTGCAAAAAGAGCAAAAGAACTCTTTTTAAGTGGTGAAATGGGTGGGGTGCGCAATATATCTTTTACCGGTCAGCATTACTTAAATTACGGTAATCGCCCCGCTTGGTATTTTGAAGAAGGAATGCATGGCGGAACTTTAAACGATTTAGCTATACACGGTGTTGACTTAATTACCCATTTAACAGGTCTTTGCATGCAAGAAATTAATGCTGCGCGCTGTTGGAATGCCTATGCTATACAAGAAAAGCATTTTAAGGACTGTGCAACGTATATGGCAACGCTTAATAACGGAGCTGGGGTTTTGGCAGATATATCCTATTCTGCTCCTCCGCTAGTTTATGCAACGGATATTTATTGGAATTTTAAGTTTTGGTGTGATAATGGGCTTGTAACCTTCAGCTTTAAAGATCCTAACGTTAAAGTTTACAAACTTGGCGAAAAGGAACCCATTATTTTAGAAGGTATTATAGATTCTAAAAATTATTTAGATGATTTTTTAGATGAAATAGAAGATAACACTAACGCTATAACTGAAAGTGTATTATACACGACTTATCAAACCTTATTTTTGCAAAGCAAGGCAAAATAGAAGTGGAAATATTTGTATAAAAACTTTGTTATAAAAATGAATAACTTTTTATATTTATTGACAAATTTCTTAAAATAATAAAATAATTAGTTTGGAAAGAAAAAAATGAAAACGTTACAAAAAGATAATTTAATAGTAGAAATTTATGAAAACCGTACTCTAATGGGTGAAGCAGCAGCGAAGGATATTAAAACAAAAATAGCGGAATTATTGGCTAAAAAAACAGAAATTAACATAATTTTTGCTGCCGCCCCCTCTCAAAATGACGTGCTTAAATCTCTTGTAGAGGATGAAGAGATTGAATGGAATAGGGTAAATGCTTTTCATATGGATGAATACATAGGCTTAGACAAGAATGCCTCTCAAAGCTTTGGTAATTTCTTGAAGAGTCATATATTTGGACTTGTGCCTTTTAAAAGTGTAAACTACATAAATATTTCGGCAAGTGATCCTGAAGCAGAGGCGGAAAGATATGCAAAATTATTAAGCGAAAATCCTATTGATATTGTTATAATGGGTATTGGCGAAAACGGACACGTTGCCTTTAATGATCCACCAGTTGCAGATTTTAATGATAAAAAGCTCGTTAAAATTGTTAAATTAGATAGTATTTGCCGTCAACAACAGGTAAACGACGGTTGTTTTGACAGTTTAGATAAAGTCCCTACTTATGCTATGACGCTTACTATTCCCATGCTTTTTAACGTGCCTAATATTTTTTGTATCGTGCCTGCTAAAACAAAATCTAAAGCGGTATATGAAACCTTAAACGGTAGTATAGATGAGCATTGTCCTTCAAGCATTTTAAGAATGCATGATAATGCAAAACTCTATTTAGATAACGAGAGCTCAAATTTATTATGGTAAAAAAAGATAAAGTTATTATTAAAAATAATTGGAGGATATAAAATGAAAAAAATATTAATTATAATTCTTTCTATATTACTTTTTTGCGCTTTTATAGCAGGTTGTAATAAAAATGAATCCAGTACGGATTTAGGGGCGTCATCAACAATATCTGAAAACTCTTTCGAAAGCTCTTTCGTGGATTCCTTTGAAGATTCTTCTATTGATTCTTCTGAAAATACCTCTGAAGATTCCTCTAAAAACACTTCTGAAGATTCTTCTATTGATTCTTCTAATGACTCATCAATTAGCGAAGATATTACGGTAGAATATGAATTAGAACTCTTAACAAATTTATATAATATTAAAGTTGAAGAGTGCATAATATTAGACCTTCTATTTAAGGCGAATGGAGAAAATGCGGATTGGTCTTTACTTACCTTTACTAGTTCTAATCCCTCCGTTGCAACAGTAGATAAAGAGGGTTTGATCACTGGTATTAATCAAGGCAATGCAACGATTACCATTGAAATGGAAGGAAAATTATTAACGGCAACAGTAACAGTTACTTCAATTCAAGAAATTACTGCAGAACAGGTTAATACCTTTGATGAAGAGTACGTTAATATTTTTGGAAGAAGCTATATAACTAATAATAAACTCAACCTAGATCACGGAGCTAGTGCTGTTGAATTAGGTATTTTTGGCACTTCGCTTAAAATAAACCTAAAAACCTCCGCAAACAGTTATATGCGTGTTTGGGTTGACGGAGTGGAAGAGCCTGACAGAATTAAGATTATTCCTTCCGTTACTAATTATACGATTGTAAACAATCTTGAAAACACATATCATCAAATTCGAATTATAAAAGCAACTGAAATGAATGAAGCAACCTGGGAAATTCTATCATTTGAAGCAGAAAAGTTTATGACTGTTCCCGAAAAACCCGCTTTAAAATTAGAATTTGTAGGGGATTCTATTTCTGCCGGCTATGGTTCGCTTGGAAAAAATGGAGATAGATATAGCGTAGATAATTCAGATAGTACTCGTACTTATGCTATTTTAACAGCAAATAAGCTTAATGCGGATTATTCTGTTGTTGCATGTAGCGGTATTTGCGCAAAAGCGTATCATTGGCAAAAGAGTATCAATATGAATACTCTTTATACCTATACCTCTTATAAAAATCAATCAAATTACCAGTTTGACTTTCAACCTGACGTTATAGTGCTTAACTTAGGAACTAACGAGGGATCTTACCTTAGTCCTAGTTACGGTGGTTCATCTTATGCTCAGCTTTTCCCTGCTGATTATAAGGAAATGCTTACTACGATACGTTCTAATAACCCTAGTGCTTATATAATTTGTTTATAC
>JAFQBR010000264.1 GCA_017399665.1 Clostridia bacterium
AAAATGGGGTGGGCATAAGCTCTTCAGTAATAAAAGCTTCTATGCCGTTGCTTGCAAAAACGCTAGCCGTTCTTTTAGCAAAAAGGTGTGATTTTATACGGCTATCAAAGGATATTGCAACCCTTTTTAGTCCTTTTTTATTCATATAATCGGCTATACCTTGGGTGATTTTACCAATGGTGTATACGTTTAAGCAATTACTACCAACACCTAAAATTCCGCGTAAACCACCCGTACCAAACTCTAAATCCTTAAAAAAAGCGTTTTCCTTTTTTACGGCGTCCGCCTGCATTTGCTCTAACTCTTTTTTAAGTTCTTCATCCGTTACGTTATCTAGCCATAATTGATATTTTTCTTGAACGTTCATATTTAAAACAACCTAAGGTATAAAGATTACACCCTATCTTTCATTATTTCTTCTAAAAGCTCTTCAAAATTAGCGGTAGCTAAGCCAACGTACTTATCTGCGCAACCGTAATAAACGTAAAGAGTCCCGTCTTTAACAACCGTACCCGTGGGGAATACGCAACCGTTATAAATACCTTCTAATTCAAAGGGCTGATCGGGTTCCATTATGTAATTTTTAGTTCTTGCAATAACCTTTAAGGGATTATCCTTATCTAATATCAACGCGCCAACGCGATAAATACCGTTATCGTCTACGCCGTGATATAGCAAGAACCAACCGTACTTGGTTAAAATGGGAACTGTACCCGCGCCTATTCTTTGAGTTTCCCACCACTGCTCGCCGGTAATTAAAAGCTCCGGCTTTTCATATTCTAATAAATCATCCCTAAAGGAAAGCCAAATAGAAGGCATTTTTACGTTAGGAATATTTTTAAATTTGGGGCGAGTAATTAACACGTACTTGCCGTTGATAACCGCAGGGAATAATACGACGTCCCTATCGTCTACGCAAGCTTCGGTTATTCTTCCAAATCTCTTATAACGTCTAAAATCCTTGGTTACGGCAAGACAAGAAACGGTTAAATTTTCCTTTGCGTAAAAGGGCATAATTTCCCCTCTTATATCCCCTTCTTCCAAATACATAGGCGGTTTAGTTACACCTTCTATATAGGGCTCTAGCCAATACTGACCGGGTGCGTAAGCGTGAGAAGCGTAGGTCACGTAATATAAATCGCCAAGCTTGGTAAGTCTGGGATCTTCTACGCAACCGCCGTCAGGCTCGTCGTTACAGGGGCTAAATATGGGTTCGTTAGACATTCTGGTAAAATTAACACCGTCATCACTTTCCGCCAAGCCCAAAACTATTTTATGCCTTTTATCGTCGCCGGCAGCTCTGTAAAGCATAACGAATTTTTGTCTTTCGTCATCATAAATAACCGCAGGGTTTAATACGCAACGCTCTTCCCATTGATTTAAGGGGTTGGGTGATAAAATTGGGTTTATTTTAGATTTTGTTAACTGCATTGTTTTTTCCTTCTTTTTGCTATATTTTACGAAATTTTAGCAAACTCCGTTTAAAATTTGACATTGATAAATTGTAATAGTATAATTAACGCAAAGATAATAATTTATCTTGCAGTAATTTTCGATAGTTAGTTAGCGTAAAATAGGGCTAATTTATAGCGCTATTTACACAAGGAGAAAGCCTATGTATAAGCTTCCGTTAGGAATGAGTATAGCCACGGTTGAACCGCTTGGCTTTAAAGACTGCTCTTACAGATACGGTATTAAAAAGGATTTAGAAAGCAAATTAGACACCTTAAAAAACCTTGATTTTACCAGCGTAGACGTGGACTGCTGTTACTTATATCTTCCAAGCGATTTTGCTATTTATAACCAAGGTTACGAACTTATTAACGCAAAAAATCTTAAGCTAAACGCAATACACATGCCTATTACC
>JAFQBR010000265.1 GCA_017399665.1 Clostridia bacterium
AATACGTAATAAGGTTTAGATGCGAGTGTGTCAAACTCGGCGTTTTGTTTTTAACCGCCGGGAGTGCCCGTGCTGGTCAAAGGCATGTGGGTAAAAACAAAAGAACAAAGTATTACGAAGCAGATAAAGCTTATTGTAAATAAGGTTTAGATGCGAGTTAGTGGCTTAAAAATGCGGATTTGGCGAAAGGCGCGTACTCAAACGTACGTAACTGAGCCAAAACGTAAATTTTTATGACAATAACGAAGCATATAAAGCTTATTTTAGTAAGAACCGTCGTCCTTACTCTCCCCATCAATAACAGCTTTAACGACTTTACTAGTGCCAAGTCTTGAAGCGCCAAGGTTAATAAAATCTTCGGCATCTTGAAGATTTTTTATACCGCCGGCAGCCTTAGTTTTAACGTTTGGGCCAACGTTAGCAACAAGTAAAGCAACGTCTTCACGCGTAGCGCCGTTAGTAGAAAAGCCGGTTGAAGTTTTAATATAGTCCGCACCTGCTTCGGTTACAAGACGGCAACAGGTTTTCTTTTCTTCTTCGGTTAAAAGACAAGTTTCAATAATAACCTTAAGAATTTTTTTACCGCAAACGCGTTTAATAGCAGCGATTTCATTTCTAACCGCAGAAAGTTCGCCAGCCTTTAAAAAGCCGATATTAATAACCATATCGATTTCATCAGCGCCGTTTCTTACTGCGTCTATAGCTTCAAACGCCTTGGTTGCAGAAGTGCTATACCCGTTGGGGAAACCAATAACTGTACAAATAGCAAGATTTTCGCCAACGTATTCTTTAGCGCGTTTAACAAAGCAAGGTGGAATACAAACTGAAGCCGTTTTATATTTCATGCCTTGGTCGCATATTTTTTTAATATCTTCCCAAGTGGCTGTTTGAGCAAGTAATGTATGGTCGCATTTAGATAATATTTCATTTATATCCATAGTTTTCTCCTAAAACTAAAATTACAAAATTAAGCAATCCTTTGCCAATTAAAGTATAGCACAAAAAATTACATTTTTCAAGGCTTTATTTAAAATTACTTTTTATAAAATTAATTTTTTTACGCGCGCACGCAAACAAAGCAAACACCCTGCCATAAAACACCCTAAAAAAGGCATAAAAGCAAAAGATTTTGCAAAACAGCACAAAAAAAAGCAAAGCCAAAAATAATAGCCTTGCTTTTTAGCAAATTTAGTTTTTAGTTAACGATTAAAAATCATCATCTTCATCGTCTTCGTCTTCATCTTCTTCCTCATCAGTATCTTCAAAATCGCTTTCGTCGATTTCGATATCGAAGTCGTCGGGTTCGTCGTCAATAACGTCAATATCTTCATCTTCTTCGTCGTCATCACGGAAGAACTCGTCATTCTTTTCTTCGTCTGCAAGTTGAGAGAAAGAAATAACCTCATCATCTTCAGCAAGGTCTTTATCGTCGTCGTCAAGATAGTTACGCCATTCTTCGTCCTTTTCGATATCTATATCATCAGAAGGCGCGTCTGCATATCTTCTTTCTTCGCGACATTGTTCACACATATCCTCATCTTCAGCGATATAAGTTCTTTTGCAAATGGGGCAAAGCTTTTCGCCCATATTTTCCTCATCTTCGTCAACAGCGAAAATAAGCTGAGGACCAAGTTTAAGCTCTGCTTTACAAACGTCGCAGTAATCTTCGCCCTCTTGCATATAATTAAGTTCGCATCTGGGACATAAAACGTATTTTGCCATAATATACAACTCCTAAAAAAAATTAAGAAAAATGCGTAAAATAATTTTGTGCAATTATTATATTAAGAAAGAATGGATTTGTAAACTGTTTTTTAATAATTTTTGCATTTTTCTTTTGTTTTTTTGATTAAATTCACACTTTTTTACCTTTTTTTATTAAAATCCCCCAAAAAACGAGAAACATTCAATGGAGTCATTTATACACTATACGCTTAAAAGCATATTTATTGTGTGCTTTTAAATTGTAATTTATGCCATATTTTAAAAAAGGCTCTGCCACTAATAAACAAAAAAAGCAAGCCGTAAAAAAGCCTGCTTTAAATTGATTATATGGTTTTGCTAGTTTATAAATGATATTAAACGGTTATTTTAAATTTTCGGGGTTTAAACATTCAAGCTCGGGAAGAACGAAGAAACCGTCCTTTCTAATAAGCACGTCGTCAAACCAAATTTCGCCACCGCCAAACTTTTCGGTCATAATTAAAACTAAGTCCCAGTGAATGCTAGAGCGGTTGCCGTTATCGCATTCATCATAGCAACAGCCGGGCGTAAAGTGAATAGAGCCGGCAATTTTTTCGTCGAATAAAATATCGCCCATGGGGTTATTGATAAATGGGTTAACACCGATAGCAAATTCGCCAACGTATCTAGCGCCTTCGTCCGTATTAAAAATATCGTTTAACTGCTTGGTATAGTTACCCGTTGCGCTAACAATTTTGCCCTCTTTAAATTCAAGGCGCACGTTTTCGTGCTTTAAGCCCTGTTGCATAGAGGGCGCGTTGTAAGTAATAACGCCGTTTACGCTGTTTTTAACGGGCGCAGAATAAATTTCGCCGTCTGGAATATTAAGCTCGCCAGCGCATTTGATAGCAGGCATACCCTTGATAGAGAAAGTAAGGTCTGTATCTTTAGCAACAAGGCGCACCTTGTCTGTTTTTTCCATAAGCGCCTTAAGTGAATCCATAGCCTTATCCATTTTGCCGTAATCCATTGTGCAAACGTCAAAATAGAAATCCTCAAACGCTTCCGTAGACATACCGGACATTTGCGCCATAGAAGGTGTTGGATATCTTAAAACAACCCAACGTGTAGCGCCAACGCGTTTTTCGTGGTGCACAGGGTAAGAATATAATTTTTGATAAAGCCCGTTTTTATCGGCAGGGATATCCCCCATTTCACAGCTATTTTCGCCACCGCGAACACCAATATAACAGTCCATTTCATCCATAACGAATCCGTCGTACTTTGCCCAAAGCTTGCAATATTCTTCGTTGCAGTCCATAAGCATAGCGCGCATTACAGCGTGATCGCGAAGGTAAACGAAGGGATACCCACCTGCATTATACACCTCTTTAACAAGCGCTTTAACTAAGGCATTGGGAATGCCAAACGCTTCTATCATAACCTTCTCGCCCTGTTTTACCTTGCAAGAATAATTAACTAAATTTTTAGCAAGCTTTAAAATTCTTGGATCGCTCATAATCTTTTAACCTCTTTTATTATTAACTTTAATTTGCGCGCATTAGCATTTTTGCAGTTGCTACGCCATAAATTACCTTTAAATTATACCACCCCTGTCCAATTTTTGCAATTATTTTATACAGTTTATTGTATTTTGCTTTTTTTCTTGTATTCGTAAGCGTAGTCGAAAGATCTCTAATTCTATAATAAGAGCCATCCCCAAACCCACGCGGGCGCGGATTTAATTGCGCTAGCAATTTCATCTGCTTTGCAGATTTATTCGCTTTAGCGATTTAGCTAGCTTTAGCTTTTTAGATTCTATCACTTCGCTCAGAATGACTATAAAAAGCAACGCAAAAACCGGCGTATAAGTCGATTATCGGCATGTAGGCACAAAAAAAAGAGCTCGGCATTATAAACCAAGCTCTTGTCTTTTTATTTGCTTTTTACCATTCAACTATCGCACCGTTTTCGTCGTAGTGCCAGAAGTTTCCTTCTTCAGTTGGATCACTTTCGCTATAATAATAACGCGTTGCATTTATTATTGGCTTATTGTTTGAACCAATAGTAATATTACCCCACTCGGTTGAATTACCTTTATAATATACTTTTGTTAAACTCTCGCAACTATTGAACGCCCAAGCACCAATAGAAGTAACGCTATCAGGTATTACCACTGACGTTAAACTAGAGCAACCATGGAACGCCCAAGCACCAATAGAAGTAACGCTATCAGGTATTTCTACTGACGTTAAACTATAGCAATTATAGAACACAGAATCACCAATAGAAGTTACGCTATCACCTATTACTACTGACGTTAAACTACTGCAATAACTGAACGCAGAATCACCAATAGAAGTTACGCTATCAGGTATTTCTACGCTTGTTAAACTATCGCAATCTTCAAACGCAGAAGAACCAATATAAGTTACGCTATCACCTATTTCTACTGACGTTAAACTATCGCAATTCTCAAACGCATAATCGCCAATAGAAGTTACGCTATCACCGATTTCTATTGACGTTAAAC
>JAFQBR010000266.1 GCA_017399665.1 Clostridia bacterium
AATTTAGTTCCGATTATTAAGCTTTTTCTACAGCTTCGTATACGTTTAGATATACAGGGTTAGTAATATTTCTGTGGTCTACCCATGGGAAGTTATATTCATAATATAACGTTTCGCCAGCTTCAAGTAAAACACCTAAAACCTCAGCACCGGTGGGTATGCCTAATTCATCAACACCGGTAGGACCGCTTGAAGGCTCCCATGAATACATTTTTGTAAGAACGCCGTTAGCATCCTTAACGTAAACGGTTATTGTGCTTGCGTTACCGCCCCAAACCCAACCGTCTGTTGTGCCTTCTGCGCCATCTACGCCTTGAGTTTGTGCTTTTAAGTCAATATAAACAGTTTTGTTTGCTGTAATTTCGTAAATGAATGCGTCGTTATTACCTGTAAAAATTCTCCAACCTAGTGCAAAAGCTCTTTTATCTTCATTAGCTGAAGTTTCAGTTGAAGTTCCAAGTAGGTCGCTTGCGTATGAATCAAATAGTTGAGGTCCGCCCATAACTGAGCCGTGCTTTAAGTTGTAAGTTACTAAAACTTCGTCGTTTACAGTTACGCTTGCATCAGCTCCGTTTGTTGTACCTACTGCGTGAACCATATCGCCAAATTTAACGAAAGCTAGTCTTTCTCCCTTTTCGTACATTTCTTCGGGAGGAGTGGGAGCTTCTTCGTAAACTTCGTTATCGTTTTCGGGGTCTATAATGCAAATATCGTCAATATAAACCTTAACGGGCTTACTAAATAAATTGTTTCCCTCTGTAAAGTTCCAAAGACCAAAGAAAATACCGTAGTCCATTAAACAAGTTGTTACAGGACCTGCTTCGGGGTGGTCAATAGGATTAACGGTAGCAGTTAAATCACTTACTACGCGATACCAAGTATTGCCGTTGAATTCATATTTATCTTGGCTGTTTTTAGCTACTTCCCTGCCGTAAATATCGTATACGGTGGTTGCATACCATTCGCCGTTAACGCTAGATGAACCAACAACATCAATGCCTTCAAAGTCAAAGTAAATCCAATATGCTACGTGTGTGAATGGGTTTTCTTCGGTATTGCCGTAGAAATAAAGTTCACCAAGCATTGAAATATCGTTAAACCAGTTATAAGTGGGTTGATTTGCAAATAGGTCTATCTTCATAGACTGCTCACCATTTTTAGCAAAGTCAGTACTTGTTTGGTTTGCATAGAATTGGTTTTCTACAAAAACGTCGTCTTCGTAGGTAACCTTTGTCCAAACAATGTAGTCACGTTCTTCTTTATTGCTACTGCTATCTACTGCAGTAACGTTAACCTTATAAGTACCTACTTCAGAGAAGGTTACAACACCGTTATCAAGCTCAACTTCTTCGTCGTTGAAATAAACAGTTACTTCGGGAGTGATTTCTTCTCCACTATTATCTGTTGCAGTGATTTCCTTAGTATCAAAGGTAGTTCCTACAACCGTAATGTTGTACCATTGTAAGCCAATATCTACTAAAGGCTCTGTTTCGTCGTATACTTCAAGGTCAAAAGATTTGCTTTCCGTAGTTTTGCCAACGGTTACGGTATAAGTAACTTTATACATACCTACTTTATCAGGCTTGAACGTATAATTCTTTACTTGTACTGTTTCACCGTCTGGATCAACTGCGGTAACTTCGGGAATTAACATATTACCCTTGCTATCCTTTGCCGTTGGTCTTGGAACGCTGAAGGTTTCGCCAACCTCAACGTATCTACGGCTTTCGTTTGCAGTAAATTCTTCTAAGGTTGGACCACAGCCCGATACAAAAACAGCCAAAGAAGCCACGCAAATTATTGCCAAAATTGTGCAAATAAATTTTCTCATATAATCCTCCGTGTATTTTTTATGGGACTGTAACGGGATTTTTATTACCCGTTACAGCCTTATCATTTTTAATTTAATTCTACTTTTAGTTTAAGAGCTTGACCGTAAACACCTTGATTTGATTCAGGTTGAATAATAAAGTAGTATACGCCTTTAAACTGAGGTGCAAAAGAATAAGAAGTGCTGAACGTTTCGCCAAGCATGTTAAGATAGCTTACCTGCTCTCCTTCCTTTACTAAATGCACGTTGTAATGCCAAATATCGCCCTTTGATGCGCCCCAATTAATTTGAAGTGTGCCGTTTGCAAACGAAACGGTGCCGTTTTCAGGTTTAGAGGGAGCGTTTGTAGAAAGCTTTTCAAAGGTAGAGCCTATATCACGTTTTTGCCAAGAGCTAAAATCTGTTGTATAGTTATAAGCCTCTGCACCTTCTTCGTAGTTGATATCAAACATAGAGGTATAGTCAAAACATCTGAAATCAGAAGTGTCTGCAGCGTAATATCTGTTGTCTGCAAATTTATACCAAGGAACGTCTGGGTCTATTTCTACCCAATAAATTTCTTTATTGCTGCTACCTGTGTATACAACGTGATTGTTTTGGAAAGAGTTGCCAAACCATTGAGTATCACCGTTGAACATTTGCGCCTTGAACATCTTTTTCTGATCAGGTGTTCCAACAATAAGGTTATCTTCAACGATTACGTTTGTTACAGAGTGCATATCTTCTGCAACGCAAGCGTAGCGTGAAGTGAAGTTACTTACTTGAATTTGTGCCGTTTGGTTAGTTATACATTTGTTGTTTTCTACGCGGTTGTTACGAATATAGCTGTTTTGACAAGCCATAGTACCAATACCTGAACCCTCGTTTTCGTAGCAGTGATTGTACTGAACGTTAATATTCGTCGTGTTCCAGTCGATATCGATTGCCATTGAGTCGTAAGTTGTGCCCGCTCTGCGGTTATCGTAACAAACGTTATACATAATATCCATAGTATCTGCGCCAAGAGCCATAATACCGCAGTCCCCTTCAGCTTCCTGAGATGCTTTACGCATACCCGTTCTGTAAACTAAGTTTCTGTTTATAGTGCTGTTTGTACAAGCTGCAATATAAATACCGATATTACCAACGTCGTGAACTTCGTTGTTGTCAATAAAAATGTCCTTATATAAGTCCATACACGCATTGTTTTGGTTGCTTGCTTCCTGTGCAAGCCAGCCTGATGCGTGAATACCGCTTCTGCCTAGGTTATAAACTAAGTTATTGTAAATATGTACGTTTTGAAGCATATATTTGGGGCTTGTTGCAGCTGTTCTTTCCAAACTGCTAACCGATATACCCATTACGCTCTTTTCTACGTCCGTAGAGTGAACTACGTTGTTTACAACGTAAATGTTTTTATACTTTGCGCTTCCAACGTAACTATATTGGAAGTTAATACAGTTGTATGCAGGATTAAGCTGAACTGAAAAATCAATGCCGTCCATACTTACTTCAAGATCGCGAACAACTATGTTACTACATTTACTAAAGGTTAAAACGTCGCCAACGTCGTTGTGAATATGTGGTCTTTGGCTACCTTCGCCATAGCTTGCAAAGGTTATGGGGTTGCCGTCTGCACCTGATTTAGAGTTAACCGTTAGCTGACCTTCAAAATAGTCGCCTTTTTTGAATAAAACGCTATCCCCTGCACCTAAATCAAGATTTCCTACGGTTGCCATATCAATAGGTGCGTCCTGTGTAAGACCGCTGTTTGATGAGCTACCGTTAGCTGAAACGTAGTAAGTTTCGCCACCCGTTGATAATGGATACCAGCTTTCTTCGCTAAGTCCCGTTTGGAAAGAGAATGTAGCGTCTGGGGCTAGGTTGGTTACGTCTTGATATTTGCCGTAATCCTTGCCCTCTTCTCCGCCTCCGCCGCCACAGGCTGTGCTAAAAACCAGCAAGCCTGCGCATAAAGCGGTTAATAATCTTTTTGTGCTTTTTTTCATATTAATCTCCTAATTACTGTAAATTATGGGGAATATTTCTCTTATAAACCAAGTTGAGATTTTGCTTTTTCGTTGATTTCAGTAATATAAGTATCGCCTTGACGTTTGTAAGAGGTTACAAAATCGTTCCAAATTTCTTCACGTCTTTGTCTCTTTGCGTCAGCAGTACTAGCACCGCTAATTTTATTAACTATTTCTTGGAATTTATCGCTCTTTAGTTCTTCTAATGCAGAAATCTTTAATGCAAAGCTTGTATCTGCAGAAACGTAAGAAAGTTCGTCTACTACAAGATATTTTCTTTCCCAAGCGGTAAGAAGTTGCATTTGTTCTTCATAGTGTTCAATAGTGGTAGGAATAATAGTTGACCAAGAAACTAAAGATTTAATTCTGTAAATACCAGGAGCAACTGTTAAATCGTATAAGGTCTTGGGATAGCCTGCTTCGTCTTTACCAAGTAAGCTTACTAATTGACCGCCTTCCATTTTGTAGTGAGTTCCTTCAATACCGTAGTTAAGTAATTGCATACCTTCTGCAGTAAGCATCCAATCCATAATAGAAAGAATGGTCTTTTTCTTGTTTTCAGATACGTCGTTGTTAATTGCTAAGAAGCCGTAGAAGTTGGGGTAACCAAATACCTGTTTTTTACCGTTAGAACCGGTTACAACAGGCATTGCTCTTACAACGTCAGATAAAACCTTACCGCCCTTTGCATACTGTTCCATAAGGTCAAGAACACCTTTACCCATGGGGAACGTTGCATTATACGTCATCATACCAGCTTGACCGTTAACGAAGTTGTTCTTCATAACAGTTTGTGTTGTGGTCGTTGCATAGTTAGAGTTGATAAAGCCGTTATCGTACATATCGGCAATCCACATAACTGCTTCTTTCATCTTATCTGAAAGTGCTTCTGGAACCCATTTACCGTTTGCATCTTTTTCCCAACCGTCAAGTAATACGCCGTGCATTGAAAGAAGAGGATACCACCAGTAAACGCCACCGTCTTTTGTTAAAGAATAACCGTATGTATCATCTTTGCCATTGTTATCGGGGTCGCCCTTTGTGAAGCCTTCGCAAAGGTCATAGAAGTTGTTGTAGTTAAAGTTGGGATCTTCAGGGTCAACTAAAGCGCGACCGCTAGAAGGTGTCCAATTCTTTGCGACTAAGTTGGTGTACCAATCTCTTCTGTAGTATAAAGCGTGTTCGTTGATTACGTTGCTATCTGTTGTTTGGTCCATAACGATAGGATAGCTGTAATAATCGCCACCTAGCATAGCCTTAACGCCGTTTACAGGGAAACGGTTGAACGCCGCCTTTAGATTGGGATAAGCGTCTAACATTTCAGAATAATTGAAAAGGTATTTTGATTCAAGCCAAGTAGAATATGCAGGCTCGTTTTTTGTGTGGAAGAAAATATCGGGAACGTCACCGCCACCAATACGTTGGCTAAGTTGTTGTTTCCAAGAAGCAGCTGAACCGTTAAGAATGCTAAACGATACGTTAAACTTGTTTTCAATAACGTCCATAATTAATTGAGTATCGGTTGTTTTAGACTGTAAAGAGTCAAAGTCAACGCCAAAAAATTCAATTTTTAATTTACCGTCTTTGGTATATTCATCTGGTTCAACGTAAGAATCTTGCGGATCATCACCGCCACATGCAACTATACTAAACATAGTTAGTAACGCTAAAAGTAGTGCTAAAAGTTTTTTCATCATTATATCTCCTTATATTTTATTAACCTTTGATAGAACCGATAAGAACACCCTTTGTAAAATGCTTTTGTAAGAAGGGGTAAACTGCCATTATCGGGAATACTGCGACTACGATTGCCGCATATTGAATACTTTGACCAATTATTACTTGACCACCAACACCGGGGTTGTCAGTATTAACGCCACGGCTGGTTTCAATAATAATTTGTAATGCGTAAGCCAAAGGACGTATAGTGGGATCTTCCTGAATGTAAAGCATGGGAGTAAACCAGTTGTTCCATACGCCAACGGCAATAAATAACGCTATAGTTGCAAGAACTGCTTTAGATAGAGGTAGTACGATTGAAATAAAAGTTCTTAAGTCCCCTGCTCCGTCAATTCTTGCTGCATCCAATAGTTCTTCGGGTAGTTCAGAGAAGAACGACTTCATTACCAATACGTTAAATATACTGATGAATGAAGGAATAATCATTACCCAAATTTTATCAAGTAGCTGAAGCTCTCTTATTACGATATAATAAGGAATCATACCGCCACCGAAATACATAGTAAACATAAAGTAAACTAAGAAGAATTTTCTGCCGGGCAATGTCTTTTTCGTCAATGCGTAAGCAGAAAGAGCTGTGATTGAAAGCTGATAAACCGTATCTGTAACAGTAATAAATACAGAATTTAGAAAAGCTCTGCCAAAATTATAGGTTTCGTTTTCAAAAATGGTTTTATACGCTTCTAAATGCCAATTCGTGGGCCAAAAAACAAGACCTTCTGCCTTAATTATATCTGGGTCAGACATAAATGATTTTACAAAGATGTCCCAGAATGGGAACAGCATTACAAACGCAAGGAAAAATAAGATCGTGTAGTTTGCTACCTTTAAAAGAATATCTCCTATGGGAGTTTTTACTGTTTTAGCCTTTTCCATTAGTACAATCCGTCCCCTCCCATCCATTTAATAATTCTGTTAGTCGTTAACAGTAATGCAACGTTTATAACGTTTGTAAATAAGCCTACGGCAGTACCAAGCTCGAACATACCGTCACCAATACCGTATTTATAAATAAAGGTGTCTAAT
>JAFQBR010000267.1 GCA_017399665.1 Clostridia bacterium
CTTGTGCTTGCTTTCGGTCATGTACGCAAAAGTACACTCCCTTCAATCAATGCTCGCTTTTACCAATCTAACTCGCATCTAAATCTTATTTACAATAAGCCTTATCTGCTTCGTTGTATCGGCAAAAGCTTGTGTTTGCCTTCGGTCATGTACGCAAAGGCACACTCCCTTCAGTCAATGCTCGCTTTTGTCAATCTAACTCGCACCTAAACTTATCTACAACTTTTAATTACAAAACTAATAAACATAATGCCAAAAAGGGGATAATTATGGAAACTGTAAAGTACGGTATAATCGGTATTGGTAACCAAGGTTCTTATTATGCAAAACTTATTACTGAGGGAAGCATTCCAAATGCAATTTTAACTGCTATTTGCGATATAAACGACCAAAAAATTGAAAATGCTAAACAAAAATACGGCGAAAGCATTACTTATTTTTCTGACTATAAAAAAATGCTTGAAAGCAAGGTTTGTGATGCGGTTTTGGTTGAAACGCCTCACTATTTTCACCCCGAAATGGTTATTGACTGTTTAAAAACAGGGCATCACGCTGTGTGTGATAAACCGGCGGGTGTATATACCAAACAAGTTTGCGAAATGAACGAGGTCGCTAAAAAATCCAACCTTAAGTTTGCAATGATGTTTAACCAAAGAACAAATTGTGTTTATCGCAAAATGCGTGAAATTATTGCAAACGGTGAAATTGGCGAGCTTCAACGTGTTAACTGGATTATTACCGACTGGTTTAGAACTCAAGCATACTACAATAGCGGTAGTTGGAGAGCAACTTGGAATGGCGAAGGCGGTGGCGTTTTAATTAATCAATGTCCGCACCAAATAGACCTTGTTCAATGGGTTATAGGTCAAATGCCAAAGAAAGTGCGCGGTTTTTGTAAGTACGGCAGATGGCACGATATAGAAGTAGAAGATGATGTTACCGCTTACTTTGAATACGAAAATGGCGCTACCGGTATCTTTATTACTACAACGGGCGAAACCCCCGGTACTAACCGTTTTGAAGTTTCTGGCACAAAGGGTAAGCTTCTTTGTGAAAACAACAAGCTTATTTGGTACAAAAACAGCGAAGATAGCTATCAATTTTCTCAAACAACCGATCAAGGCTTTGCTCAACCTGCGCGTGAGATTATTGAGGTTGAAACAGACGGCAAGAATGAACAACACGCAGGCATATTACGCAATTTTACAAACGCTATTTTGGGTAAAGAAGAATTGTTTGTTGACGGAACGGAGGGTATTTACGGCGTTGAGCTTATGAACGCTATTGAGCTTTCAGGTTGGAACAACGGTGAAGAAATTACTCTTCCTGTTGATAAGGAAAGATATCTTAACATTCTTACCGAAAAAAGAAAGAACTCACGCGTGAAAAATACTGTAGACAAAGTATTTGACACAAGCAACTCTTTTGGTGTGAAGAAAAACTAAACAATGTTTTATAAAAAAATATAACAAAAATATAAAAATATAAATTCTTCTTTGGATTTTGGAGAGATTATGCTTATAAGAACGGACGTAATTACTATTGGTGATCCTTTTGTTATTACTTGTGGTGATTGTTATTATATGTATGCAACGGGGTTTGACTGTAACGGCTTTAAAGTTCGTAAATCTTACGACCTTAAGCATTGGGAAAACCTTGGAGTTTGCCTTAACTTAGACGATAGTTGGGCGTTTCAAGATTTTTGGGCGCCTGAAGTAATATATCATAAAGGTAAATACGTTATGCACTATTCTGCACGCAGAAAAAGTGATAAAAGCTTAAGAATAGGCGTTGCTATTGCCGATAAGCCGGAAGGACCTTTTATTGACGTTCATAACGGACCAATGTTTGACTTTGGCTATGCTGCAATCGACGGACACGTTTTTATTGACGACGACGGTGTTGCATACTTCTATTATTCAAGGGATTGTTCTGAAAACGTAGTTGATGGCATTAGTACAAGCCAGCTTTACGTTGTAAAACTAAACGACGAGCTTACGGAGGTTGTCTCAGAGCCTAAGTTTTTATTTGGTGCAAGCTTACCTTACGAAACTATGTATTCAAACGTTTGCCATTGGAACGAAGGTCCTTATCTTTTAAAGCATAACGGCAAATATTACTTAACATATTCTGCTAACTGCTACGGCACAAAAGAATATTGTATTTGTTTAGCAATATCTGAAAAACCAGACGAAGGATTTGTAAAAGCGGATAGTCCAATTTTAACTTACCGCAACGTAGAAAGTGATTTTTCTGGGCCTGGTCACAATGCTTTCTTTAAAGATAAAGATGGTAATTTAAAAATGGCTTTTCACATTCACACTTATCCTCATGCTCCTTCGCATGATAGAAAAGCAGTAATCGTTGACGCTCAAATAACGGATAACAGTATTTTGTTTAAATTATAAAAGTTGTGATAATCGACTTATAGCCCAACTTTTTTACAGAATATGTTTTGTTTTCTTTATTAAATTGATTAAATGGCTTGAAAAAAATTATAAATGATGAAAAAGTTTTAAAGAAGGGATAAAATGAACAAAGTTTTATTAAACGGTGCTTGGGATTTTTGTTTTGACAGTAGTTACGGAACAATTACTTTCCCAAATAATTACAATAAAAAAATAAATCTGCCTTATCAGGTAGAAAGCAAGCTTTCTGGCATAAATTATGAAGGTAACGTTTGTCAGTGCTGGTATAAAAGAGAGATAGAAGGTTTTGCCCTTGGCGAAAGTCAAACGCTTATTTTGCATATTGGAGCTTGTGACTATTTGACTACCGTGTTTGTTAATAAGCAGTTCGTGGGAAGGCACGTTGGCGGTTATACCCCCATTGAGCTTGATATTGCTAGCGCTTGGAATCAAGAGGGAATAAACGTTATTGAGGTTGTAGCTCAAGATAATATGGCTATTAAAAAAGCCAGCGGTAAACAGACTATGACGGATGCTCCCCATGGCTGTTTCTATACAAGAACTACGGGCATTTGGCAAACGGTTTATCTTGAAAAACGCGAAAAAGAAAGAGTTTTAAACGTTAAATTTTATCCTAATATACATAATCCTTCGGTTGGAGTTGAGATAGTTGCTACTTCACAAGGTGTTGCAAAGGTTGAGGTTTATTACCAAGATAAGCTTTGCGGTGCGCATAGCGAAGAAATTAACTGTAACGCAAGGTTTGAAATTGCGCTTAGCGAAAAACATCTTTGGGAATTAGGCAAGGGTAGGCTTTATGACGTTGTTATAACTTTTGGTAAAGACGTTCAAAAACATAAATTTGGACTTCGCGAAGTAAAATACGAAGGTTACAAATTCTTACTTAACGGAAAAAGCGTTTTTCAACGCCTTGTACTAGACCAAGGCTACTATGAAGAAGGTGTTTATACACCTGCAGATTTAGGCGAGTTTGAAAGAGATATTCAGCGCTCCATTCAGCTTGGCTTTAACGGTGCAAGACTTCATCAAAAGCTATTCCACCCAGAATATCTTGAAGTGGCAGACAGATACGGCTTTATGGTTTGGGGCGAATATGCAAGTTGGGGTATAAATCAAGAAGATATTTCCTATCTTGGCACTTTCTTAAACGAATGGAAAGAGGCAATGGACCGTGATTTTAACCATCCATGTATTGTTACTTGGTGTCCGCTAAATGAAGTTTGGTCAAACACAACGCCAAACCGCACTCAGCCAGATTTAAGATTTGTTGATGGGGTTTATGAATTTACAAAGGCATACGATAGCACAAGACCATGCGTTGACGTATCCGGTGGGTATCACGGCAAAGCAACAGATTTATTTGATTTCCATTTTTATAAAGAAGCAAGCAAATTAAAAGATATTATTAAACGCATAGAAGATAAAAATGAGGTCGAAGTTGATCTTTTATATGGCATGGAAGAACATAAATATCC
>JAFQBR010000268.1 GCA_017399665.1 Clostridia bacterium
CTTTGCGTAATTGCCAAAGGGTTCGTCTAAATAAATAACTCTTTTAATAGAGCTAAAATCACAATCCTTTAAAGAAATTACAAGCTCTGCTTCAGTTGTTTTGCCTTGTGGAGCGTAAAGACTGCACTTCATTTTACCCAGCTTATACTTTCTTAAACTGTTTATATCATTTACTGAAAATAAAGTTGTAGAATCGTTGCGATATTTTAAAATAAGCTCGTCTATAGGTTGATTATCAATGGTTTCGTGTTTAGAAACAGTATTAAATACAGTTAATAAATAGTTCTTAAAACAATCAAGATTTAGTCTTTCGCTATTTACAACTTTATATTCAAAATTGCGAACGTAACCTTTTAAAGATTGTCTGCCGTTGAAAACGGATACGTTTGGCTCAAATATAATATACTTCTCTGCAGGAGAATTGATAATATCCATATTTCTAACGCCGTTAAAATATAATAAATCAATAAACTCAGTTCTAAACGTAATGTGTGGAGAGCCAGCTTTTAATAAGGTTGCGTTAACGTTATCTGCCTTAATACAAAAAACAGGTTTTTTATTACCTGTGCCAAAAGGCTCTAATAGCGTTAGTTCCTTGGCAAATTCTATTGTAAATTTCTCATTTATAATTTCTTCTACTTCGGTTGATGAAACAAAACAGTCCGAAGTATAGTTGTTATCGATATAATTTGCAAGCTCTTTTGCAAATAGTGGAAGATTTTCTTTACTAACTGTTATGCCCGCAGCCTGAGCGTGTCCACCAAAATCAATCAGCAAATCTTTACAATGATTTACAGCTTGAAAAATGTTGATATTTTCTATACTTCTTGCAGAGCCATGATAAACACCGTCCGTTTTAGTAAACAAAACTACCGGACGTGAGTATTCCTCAACAAGTTTTGCAGCAACTATACCAACTAAGCCACCGTTCCAATTATCGTCATATAAAACGATAACCTTTTCGCCAAGCCCATCTACGTCTATTTTAGCTTTTGCACTTTTTAATAATTTATCACATTCAGTTTGCCTATCGATATTATAATCGTTAAGCATATTACAGTACGCTGTTATCTCTTTCAAATCACTTTCTAATAACAATGAAAGCGCGCAGTTTGCGTCCCCCATTCTTCCAGCCGCATTAATTCTTGGCGCAACAGTAAACGCAAGCCCTGTTGACGTGATTTCTTTTAGCCCGCTAACTTCAATAAGCTTCTTTATTGCGGGGTTTTTCATTGCACGTATTAGTTTTAACCCTTCATAAACGATATCCCTGTTTTCCTCAACTAAAACCATACTGTCCGCAATAGTGGCAATAGCAACAAGATCTAAATAATTATTTGCTCTTTCGCCAATTAACGCAAAAGCGAGCTTATACGCAACACCAGCACCGCAAAGACAGTCAAAGGGATAATCTTGATCTTTAAGCTTACAGTTAATTACAGTACAGTCAGGAAGTTGGGAAGGAATTTCGTGGTGGTCTGTAACGATAACGTCTACCCCAACGTCCTCTATAAAAGCAACCTCTTCCTTACAACTTACTCCGCAGTCAACTGTAATAACAAGGTCGGGCTCGCATTCCTCAAGCATTTTTTCAACTAAGTCATGCGTAAGCCCGTATCCGTTTGAACGCTCTGGAATAACGGTATACACTCTTTTTATACCAAAATCACGCAAGGCGTTTGCTAAAACCGTGGTTGCGCAAATACCGTCTGCATCATAATCGCCAAAAACAATAATACTTTCTTCATTATCGCGCGCGAAAACTATACGTTCAACCGCTTCTTTCATACCTTTTAAAAGATAAGGGTCTAAAAAGTTATGTTTTCCGGGGTGTAAAAAGCGGTTAGCTTTTTCCTCCGTATTTATCCCGCGTGAAAAAAGTATCTTTGCTAACTTGAAAGATATGCCAAATTTTTCCGATAAAGCGGAAATAATATTAAGTTGTTCGTTAGAATAATCATTATTATAAACAATCATTATTAATTCCGCCAAAAAATACTATAAAGTAAAACGCAAAGCGGGTGGAAGATTATCCCACCCGCAATTTAACAAATGATATTATGCTTTTTTGCTCTTTGCCTTTGCGCCGATTTTTCTGAATAATACCCAAATAGAGGGGTTTAAGCAGAGCGCAGAGAACGTTCCAGCAAGTAAACCAAAGATAATGGGAAGTATGAACTCTCTAATTGTTGAAACGCTGAATACAAGAAGAACAACTACCATGATTAAAGTTGTAATGATTGATAAAGCAATCTTTACAAGTGAATGTTTAATTGCATAGTTTGCAATTTCTTCATCTGTAGCGTAAGCAAATGCTGCAGACTTTCTGCATTCTCTAACCTTGTCGAAAATAACGATTGATGAGTTAATTGAGTAACCGATAATCGTAATAACCGCAGCAATAAAGGTTGTGTTAACGGGAATTTGGAAAATTGTTGTAAGTGCAACCATGATTGCAACGTCGTGAATAATACCAACAATAGCCGCTAAACCGCTTGATACGGTAAATCTTATCATAATGTAAACAAGTATTGCAACTAATGCAAGAGCAAGAGCTAGATAGGTTGCTCTTAAAAGTGAAGATGTTGAAGAAGGACCAATAACCGTAGCCTTTACACAACCTTCTTCAAAAGAAGCAGCCATGTTTTTGCTTTCGAAGAATGCCTTTACTTCTTTTTCAATATCACCACTAAAGCCCTTATCTTCTTTATTGTCAGTATCGCCGTTTAGTGATTCAATGAACATTTCTTGACCTTCTTCAGAAGTACCAAGTCTTTGACCGTTAAGCATATAAGCAAGTCTAAATTCGTAAGTAGCACCGCCACCTGGAAGAGGAGAAACTTGCATGTTATCAGCAACCTGATAGCCGTTTTCGTTAATGTATGCTGTGAAATGATCTTGGAAGTCTTTCTTAAAATCATCACGGTCTGCATAGTCGCCATTAAGTTCTACTACTACCGTTGCACCACCTACATAGTCAAGACCAAGGTTAAGACCGCGTCCCATAATGTGAAGGAAACCAGCACCGATAATTAATAAACTTATTAAGATAAGTGATGAGAATCTTTGAACAATTTTAAAATCTTTCTTCATGAAGTTAAACATTAGTTATTACCTCCTTCTCTTTTAAGATTGAGGAATTTAGCATCATCTTTAACCAATGGATTAAAAACTTTAAGAATCCATTTTGAAAGAATAAGTGACGTAAATAAAGAAAGAACGATACCAATAAGAAGTGTTATTGCAAAGCCCTTAATTGTACCGGGACATACAAGCCATAAGATGATTGCAGCAAATATGGTTGTGATGTTAGAGTCTAATACAGTAACGGTTGCGCGCTTAAAGCCGTGTGCAACAGATGCTTCTTCTGTTTTACCCATACCGTATTCTTCCCTAATTCTTTCAAAGATAACGATATTTGCGTCAACCGCCATACCGATAGCAAGTAGGATACCTGCAATACCGGGAAGGGTTAACTGAACGCTAGGTATGATTGCAAGGAATACAATGTAAAGTAATACGTAACAGATAAGAGAAATACATGCAGCAAGTCCCATACCTCTGTAACGGATTAGAAGTACTGCAAAGATAATTAAAAGACCAACACCTGCCATAACTGCACTTGTATCGATTGCGCCTTCACCAAGCTTTGTGCTTATGCTACGAGCTTCAGATACCTTATATTCGATAGGTAGTCTACCACTGTCGATAACTGATGCAATGCTTAATGCGTCTTCATAAGTTTCATAACCGGTAATAACAGCGCTGTTTTCGCTTAACTGTGTTTGAACGGTAGGAGCTGAAATTTGTGAATCGCCAAGCCAGATATAAAGTCTGTTATCTTCCATATCTTTAATCTTACCGGTAGCCATTGAGAAAAGGGCTGTACCTTCTGCGGTAAAATTAAGAGTAACAACGTAACCTTCACCTTCTGGGTTTTGTGCTACGTATGCACTTTCAATGTGATCACCGTTTAAATATTCGATATTAGCCGAATCTTTAAATGAAAGCTTACCTGTTTGACCGATAATTTCAAGTACTGTGCCGTCATCTTCTACTTGAGGAATTTCAACACGGATTTTGTCTGAATCTTGAACGGTAATAACTGCTTCAGTATAACCTTTGTCATCAAGTCTTGCTCTGATAATCTTCATAGCATCATCAAGCGTCTTTTGCATATCGTCGCTTTCGCCTTGAGGTTCTAATACTACGTAGTAACCACCGGATAAGTCAATACCGCGACCAACTTTGCTTAAAATGGAGTTAAAGTCATACTTTGTGTTTCCAACAGGGAAACTTGCAAAGCACATAACACCCAGAATAGCAATTGCTATGGCCATAACAATAATGACTACAATTGATTTTCTCTTGCTCATTCTTGCCTCCTGCTTTTTATAAAGCAATCTAATAGTAACTTGTTAATAATGCAACAGCTAAGCGCTTTTTTGCAGCTTGCTATCGCGGAATTGGTGCATCTTATCATAAAATAATAATTTTGCACTTTGTTATTATATAATTAATAGGAAAAATAGTCAATTGTTTTTTAGGCGTTTTTATAAAAAAGGTGGCGCTATATTAAAAAAAATCTCTTTTTTACCTCTTTTTTAAAAGCCGTCTTTTATTTATCGAATTCATCTTGCTAAATACCTGCTTTTTTTGCGTTTTTAGCATAAAAAAACCACAAATTTTTCTTTTGTGGCTTTCTTTAAATATTGCAATCCAACTTTGGTTATAAAAGTGGGGCAAAAATTCTTACTATACCGCGAAGCAACTGACGAAGCTTGCTTATTTTTATCATACTTTTATCTATTTGAATGCAATCTTCAAGAGTTTTATCGAAATCAGCCTTAATATCGGCAATTACTTCAGTCTTATACATCCACACACCGTTTTCGAAATTATGGGCTAAACTGCGGTAATCCAAATTAACAGAGCCCACTATTGCCGTTTTACCATCTGAAAGATAGTTTTTAGCGTGAACAAAGCCCGGTTTGTATTCATATATTTTCACACCCGCGTTGATTAACCGATTATAATAACTGCGAGTAATACCGAATACTATTTTTTTATCGGGTATATGCGGAAGAATTATTCTTACGTCTACCCCCTTTAACGCGGCTTTTTCTAGGCTTGCGCAGGTATCATTATCGGGAACAAGGTAGGGCGTCATAACCCAAAAATAGTCCTTTGAACTATCTATCATTGTTTGAATAGTGTTCATTGCAACCTTTCGTTCATACATTGGCTTTGGTCCGTCACCAAAAGGAATTACGTAGCCCTCTTGAGAAAAATTCGCAGTGGGATAAAAATCGTTGCGCCTTTGTGGCAAGCTTTTTGAGTTAATCGCATAGTCCATTAAGAAAAGTTCTATAAACTCCCATACACATTCCCCTTCAAGCCTTATACAATTATCCTTCCAGTAACCAAAACGATTGCGCTCATTTATATACTCGTCTGCTATATTTATACCGCCTGTATAACCGACTTTGCCGTCAATAATAATCATTTTTCGGTGATTTCTATTGTTAAATTCATTATTAGTGCTTGCACGCATCTTTGAAAAAGTTAAGCCTTGAATGCCGAATTTCTTTAATTTTCTTTCGTAATCCGGTGGCAAAGTGCGCATACAGCCTATATCGTCAAAAAGCACCTTGACGTCTAAACCCTCTTTTGCCTTTTGTTTTAATATATCTAATACACAGTCCCAAAATTTACCGCTTTCTATTATAAAAAATTCAAGATAAATAAATTTTTCTGCCTTTTTTAAATCTTCCAATATATAAGGAAAAGCCTCTTCACCACTAGAAAAGTATTGTTGCTTGACGTTTTCGAATAAATGCGTTTGAGAAATATCGCACAGCATTTTTGCCATGTTATGAGCGTCTTTATCCTCTTTCTTTAGTCGTTCAAACGCCAAGTCATCATCTTTTTTATAGTTAAACTTTGATATTTCTTTAAGGCGCTTGCGGTGAGTATGTCCTAATTGTCTTGAGTAGAAAAGCAGATACAGTGTATATCCTGCAATAGGCAACAACAAAACTACTAAAAGCCACGGGGCTTTATAATCAGGGTTATCGTCTGAGGATATTATTCTTATTACGCAAACAATTTGCGTAATAACTGTTAAGACGTAAAAGTACGGCACTATAACAGTAATAGTGGTTATTACACCTATTATTAAAATCAGCTTTAGTATCATTATGGCAAGTGCAATTAGATACCTTGGGGGAATATTATGCGCGTATCTTTTTGCCTCTTTATGTCTTATTTCGTATGCCTTTTTTTTCATAGTTTTTCTCTTTTTTTGCGCTTTTTTTATAATTTTATACTCCCAAAAGTAAAAAAACGGTAAATTTAATATAATTACCGTTCTTTAATATTATTCATCTGTCTCATTTAAGATTTCTTCACTTAATTTTAGTATTTCGGGTGCGTATTTTTCTCGTTGTTTATTAAAAACGTATCTATACGCAGGATATGCAAGCCCCATAACCACACCCCCTATCAATGATAAAGGAATACCTGCAAGTAATAGATTTTTTACCAAAACAAGTGCTAGTCCACCGCCAAAAATTAAACAACCTAAAACACCTATTACAAGCCCCGTTATCATTGAAGCGTCCGTAATTTTTTTATCTAACCGCTTAACTCTTTCCGCTTTATCTGCTTTATTCTCTGTATCTTTTGGGGCATACTTCTTTTTAATGTACTCTATCTCTTGCTTTTCATGTGCAGATAATGCTTTGTAAGTATATTCAAATTTATTATTTTCCATTTTTTACCTTTGTTTTATAATTTTTCTTCTACTACGTCTACTAGTGTTACGCTAAAGGTACTACCCTTTCCCACTTCACTTTCAACTTTTATTTGTGCGCCTAAAATATCAATTACTCTTTTTACAAGAGCTAAACCCAATCCGTTACCTTGCTTAGAGTGTGAGGTATCCGCCTGGTAAAACTTTTCAAAAATACGTTTACCCTCTTCTGCGTTCATACCACAACCATTATCTGATACCGTGATAATCGCATTATAGCCCCACTTTTTTAGTTTTATGCTAATATTTCCGCCTTCGCCAGTAAATTTTACTGCGTTAGAAATTAGGTTATTCCAAACAAGCTCTAGCAAAGCCTGATCTGAACTAATAATTACGTCGTCTAATTCGCATTCTAAATTAATGTTTTTACTTTCGATAACATCTTCAAAAGCGAGCACACATTCCCCTAGTGAGGTTGTTAAATTAAATGCTTGATTGGCTGGTTTTGTTTTACTGCTTTCAAGTTTGTTAAGCTTTAAAATATTAGATATAAGCTCACTAAGCTTTTTTGTAGCAGATATTATAATTTGCAAGTATTTTTGCCTTTCTTCTTCCTCTTGCGTGCTTTTTAGCATATTTGCATAGCTTTGCACAATTGCAAGCGGTGTTTTTATTTCGTGCGAAACGTTAGAAATAAAATCACTTCTTAATATTTCCATCTTTTTAAGCTCAGCAGTCATAACGTTTAAATTTTGCATTATCAAATCGTACTCGCTATAACTTTTTGGATCGCGATTTACTTCAAGCTTAACTGAAAAATCACCCCTAGTAATTTTTTCCGTTGCCTCTAATATTTTATTGGTGGGCTGTATAACCATAACCTTTCTTCTAATAGCGTCAATTACAACGCAAATAAGTGCTAAAATTATAATCAACACTAAAATAAGTACGGCTATAAGCGCATTATCTTGAGTTTTGGTTTGCAAATAAGCAAATGTTAAAACAGCCGTTTGACTTACCGTTGCAATAAGCACGAAAAACATTAGCGCGCCCCAAAAATCAATTAGCTTATTCTTTTTTCCTCTTCTCATTTTAGCACCGCCTTATAACCTAGTCCATGAACGGTGGTTATTTCGAACCCGTTACAAACGGAGGTCTTTTCGCGAAGCTTTGCAATATATACGTCTACCGTTCTTGAGGTTGCGGAAGAATCGTACCCCCAAAACTCATCCATAAGCGCAGAGCGGGTAAAGGTCTTTTTGGGATATGATAAAAATTTAAAGAGTAAATCAAATTCTCTAACTGTAAGCGACAACTCTTCCCCATCCACACTTGCAGTTCTCTCTTCTGTATTTATTACTAAATTGCCAACAGTAAGTTCCTTCTTGCTCTCTATTTTTGCGCGACGTAAGACTGCTTCTATTTTCATTCTAACAATATCTATATCAAAGGGCTTGGTAATATAATCGTCTATACCTAGGCTATATCCAGTCATTTTAGATATTTTGTCTTCTTTTGCCGTTAAAAAGATAATTGGCGTTGTTTTATCGAACCCTCTTACTTCTTCTGCAAATGTAAACCCATCCATTTCTGGCATCATTACGTCTGATAAAATCATATCAAACTTATTCTTTTCTATTTCGCTTAGAGCTTCTTTTCCGTTAAAGCACCCTATAACCTCGTAGCCGTAGTTTCTAAGGCTTAGCACCGTATAGCGATTTAAGTCTTTATCATCTTCAACAACCAAAATTCTAATCATGTACTACCTCTTTTAAAATTTAGTCTTCCCTTTATGCAGTTAATAGTTTAACCTATTAACTTAATATAAATGTTAGTAAATTGTTAAAATTTTGTAAAAATAACAAATTTTATATTTTTTTAAACACGCTTTTGAAAAAAATAACAAAAAAGTGGCGTAATAATACGCCACCTTACACGTTTAATTATTCTTCTTTTAATGAACTTAAAATATGCATAGCACATTCCGTACGCGCCTTTAACATTTCACACGTTTGCTTGTAAGGCTTGTTTATATCGCCGTTAAACACGTAGTTGTTTGCAGCACATCCACCGCTACAGTGATAACGAGCAAAGCAATCTTCACAGCCTTCACGCGTAAAGAGCGAACTATTTTTAAATTTAGAGCGGATTTCGGGATTGATTTTTCCTTCAAACACGTTGCCCATATAAAATTCAGGCTTGTCTGCAAATTGATGACAAGGATAGATATCACCAACAGGAGTTACGGAAAAATATTCGTTACCTGCTCCGCACGCATTCACTCTTTTAGCTAGGCAAGGTC
>JAFQBR010000269.1 GCA_017399665.1 Clostridia bacterium
ACCATACGCCCCTCAAACGTACGCGTCTGCCGATTCCGCCATCCCGACGTCTATTATTAATGCTTTTATATAATACAATTATTTTTTAAAGTTGTCAAGAAAATTCACCTATATTATTGATAATTTTGAAAAAATGTGATATCATATTTGCTATATAAGTATACAATAATATTAAAGGAGATTTGCTATGAATGACGTTTTACAAAACATAATAACAAGAAGAAGTATTAGGGCATTTGATCAATCTAAAAGCATTCCAGAGGAGGAGCTTCACAATATAGTTACAGCTGGTATGTTCGCCCCTACGGCAAGAAATAGACAACTAACGTTATTTACCGTTGTATCCAATCAAGAGATTATAAATAATCTTAAAAACGCAATAGGCGAGGCTTTAGGTGTGGAAAATTACACTTTTTATTCGCCGAAAGCAATTATAATCACGTCTGGCCCAAGAGATAGCAAATTTGTTCGTGAAGATACATCTTGCGCTCTTCAAAATATGTTTTTATATGCACATTCTGTGGGGATAGGTACGGTTTGGATTAATCAATTAGTTGTAACCTGCGATAATGAAAAAGTGCGTAAAGTTTTAACTTCTTTAGATATTCCTGCAGACCATATTTGCGGTGGAATGGTGGCTATGGGGTATCCAGCAGAAGACATTAGCGAACGGGATATTACTAGAAAAACAAAGGCTCGTTACTTCTTATAATTATTAAATTTTTCAAAAATAAAAACAGTTCAGCTTATTGTTTTATAAAATAAGTATTTTTACACAAAATACTATTATTATGTTAAACGAAAATGATGAACTTGTATTAAAACAAATAATCGAAAGAGCGCCTGAGGGGTATAAGCTTTTTTGCGCGGAAGATTTTTTTAATAAAAATGCAGAAGATGGTATTAATAAACTTGCAGAAAAGGGCTATATTGTATTAAAATATAGTAATGGAGGGGAATATTTGCTGTCGCTTTCCAATAGAGGTAAGCAATATTTTTCTTCAAAATATGAAAAACTGCTTTATAAGTCTTCAATAAGTAGAAGAGTCGCTATATATTCTTTTTTAGGTGCGTTTTTAGGTGGTCTTTTATTTGCCGCTATTAGCTATATGTTGAGGATTTATTATGGCTAAGGCAAAATTCTCTAAAGTGCTATTTAGTGAGCTTTACAAAGAAATAGAGGGCAATAAACGATTGTTTTCGTTTAAAGAGATAATACAAAGACTGCCTGAAATAATTAACGAAAACAATATAAGACCGCAACTATTATCTTTAGAGCGGGTTGGACTTGTTGATTTGATTTTTGCAGATAAAAAAGGTGAGCCCTTTGTTTTTATAAGTTTAACTAATGACGGCATTGAATATTTTAATCGAAAAAAGAAGGGGAGAAAGGAATTTTTAATTAGAATTCTTCTTGCCCTTTTTAGCGCTATAATTACTTTTTTTGCAGGGCGATTATTATATAGATTTTTTTAAATAAGTCGGCCTATAGGTCGATTATCGTATAATTATGGAAAAAAGAAAGTTTGTTTTACATTCTAAATATAAACCAACAGGCGATCAGCCTCAGGCGATTGAGAAACTGACAGAAGGCATAAACGACGGTTTAAGAGAGCAAGTGCTTTTAGGTGTTACTGGTAGCGGTAAGACCTTCACTATGGCTAACGTTATAAATAACGTTCAAAGACCGGCGCTAGTTATTGCACACAATAAAACGCTTGCCGCTCAGCTTTGTAATGAATTGCGTGAGTTTTTTCCTGAAAATAGAGTTGAGTATTTTGTTTCATACTACGATTATTATCAACCGGAATCTTACATTCCGCAAACTGATACTTATATAGAAAAAGATCTTTCAATAAATGATGAAATAGACAAGCTTCGCCACAGCGCGACGTTTGCATTATCTGAAAGAAGTGACGTAATAGTGGTTGCCTCGGTTTCTTGTATTTACGGATTAGGTGCGCCTGAAGAATATTATAATTTGGCAATCTCTTTGCGCCCGGGAACTATTTGTGATAGGGATGAATTAATGCGTCGTCTTGTGTCAATTCAATACGAACGTAAAGATATTGACTTTCAACGTTCGTCATTCCGTGTGCGCGGTGACGTAGTTGATATTTTTCCAGCGTCGAACTCTGAAATAGTTATAAGAATAGAGTTTTTTGGCGACGAAATTGACAGAATATGTGAAGTTGATTATGTTACAGGCAAAACTATATCTCAGCTTAAGCATGCTGTAATTTTTCCTGCAAGCCACTATGCTGTTGGTACAGAAAAGCTTGGTAATGCCCTTAAACAGATAGAAGAAGATATGGAAATTGAGGTAAGGGCTCTTGAAGAGGCTGGTAAGCTTTTAGAAGCACAACGCCTTCGCCAAAGAACAACCTATGACCTTGAAATGATGAGCGAAATAGGGTATTGTAGCGGTGTTGAAAATTACAGTAGATATTTTGACGGAAGAATGCCCGGAGAGCCACCGTTTACATTACTTGACTATTTCCCTGATGATTTTATACTTTTTATTGATGAAAGCCACATGACTATTCCGCAAATTAGGGCTATGTATAACGGTGATCGTTCAAGAAAGAAAAATTTAGTTGATTTTGGATTTAGACTTAATTCAGCTTACGATAATAGACCTTTAAAGTTTGAAGAGTTTGATAGTAGAATAGGTCAATTTGTTTGTATTTCAGCAACGCCTGCAGAATACGAAATGAAAAATGCAGGTCAAGTTGTTGAACAAATTATTAGACCTACGGGGTTGATAGATCCTCCTGTTGAAGTAAGACCTACAAAGGCGCAAATTGATGATTTGCTAGTTGAAATAAATAAAACGGTTGAAAGCGGTGGTCGCGTTCTTATAACTACGCTTACAAAAAAAATGGCAGAGAGCCTTACCGATTATTTAAAAGAGCAACATAAAAAAGTTCGCTATATGCATTCCGATATAGATACTCTTGAAAGAATTGAAATAATAGGCGAATTGCGTAGGGGGGATATTGACGTTTTAGTTGGTATTAACCTGTTAAGAGAGGGTCTTGATATTCCAGAAGTTAAATTAGTTGCTATACTTGATGCCGATAAAGAGGGTTTTTTACGTTCAGATACGTCGCTAGTTCAAACTATTGGTAGAACGGCAAGAAATAGTGAAGGTCGCGTTATTATGTATGCCGACAGTATAACCGGAAGTATGCAAAGGGCAATAAATGAAACTAATAGACGTCGCGAAATTCAGTCTGCGTACAACAAGGAACACGGAATAATTCCAAAAACCATAGTAAAGCCCATTGTTAACAGTTTAGAAATAACGAATAAGGTTGATAGAACGAAAGAGGTTTCAAAGAAAGATATTCCCGAAGAGATCGAAAAATTAAAGGCGCTAATGAAGATAGCGCAAAATAATCTTGATTTTGAAAAATGTATTGAAATCAGAGATACTATTGCAAAACTAAAATTAAAGATGCGAAGTTGATAAAATTATGTTAAATTACATTAAGATAAAAGGAGCAAAAGAGAATAATTTAAAGAACGTCGACTTAACAATTCCACGTGATAAGCTTGTTGTTTTTACAGGTGTATCTGGAAGCGGTAAGTCCACTTTGGCGTTTGACACAATTTTTGCAGAAGGGCAAAGGCGTTATATTGAAAGTTTATCTAGTTATGCTCGTATGTTTTTAGGGCAGATGCAAAAGCCTGACGTTGAAAAAATTGAAGGGCTTTCGCCTGCAATTTCTATTGATCAAAAAACTACTCATAATAACCCACGTTCTACGGTTGGTACGGTAACAGAGATATACGATTATTTTAGATTGCTTTATGCTAGAATAGGCGTACCACACTGTCCTGTATGTGGTAAAGAAATTCGCCGTCAGACCATAGATGAGATTTGTGATAAGGTAATGGCTATGGGTAATGGCGCTAAGATTTACGTTTGTGCCCCTGTAGTAAGAGGTAGAAAAGGGGAGTTTAAAAAGGAACTTGAAGGGTATAAAAAGAGTGGTTACGTACGTGTTGAAATAGACGGCTCCTTATATGATTTAGAAGAAGAAATTAAACTCGACAAAAACGTTAAACATAGCGTTAACGTTGTTATAGACCGACTTATTGTAAAAGATGGCATACAAAAACGTCTTGCCGATAGTGTTGAAAATGCCATAAAACTTGCAAGCGGATTAGTGCTTATAAAGAATGGTGACGATAACGTTTTATTTTCAACAAAGTACGCCTGCCCAGACTGTGGAATAAGTATTGAGGAATTAGAACCAAGATTGTTTTCATTTAATAATCCTTACGGTGCTTGTGAGGAATGTAAGGGTATTGGATTTAAAAATGAAATAGATGAAACGCGTATTCTGGGTGATATGTCAAAGACGCTTAATGAGGGGGCTCTTTGCGTATCAGGTTGGAATTTGGACAGTAGTAAAATTACTCAAATGTATTTCCGCTCACTTTCAAAACATTACGGATTTGATTTAAATACGCCCATAAAAGATTTGCCAAAAGATGTTCTTAATATGTTGTTGTACGGTAACAACGGCGAAAAAATTCAAATGAATTACGATACCCGTACTTTCAAGGGTAGCTATATGTCAGCCTACGAAGGGGTTATACCAAACCTTGAACGTAGGTACAGAGAAACAACAAGTGATTATACAAAATCTGAAATCGAGCGTTATATGGTTCAGCGTCCTTGTTCATCTTGCGGTGGAAAAAGGCTTAAAAAAGAAGCTTTGGCAGTAACGGTTGGCGGACTAAATATTTATGAAGCGTGTGAGCTTTCTGTTGAAAAACTATATGACTTTATTGAAAAATTGCAACTTGACGTAACACAAGAATTAATAGCTGAACCCATTATTAAAGAAATAAAAGCAAGATTAAACTTTCTTAAAAACGTTGGGCTTGATTATCTTGCATTATCAAGAATGTCAGGAACTTTATCGGGTGGCGAAGCTCAAAGAATTCGTCTTGCTACGCAAATCGGTAGCGGGTTAACGGGTGTTCTTTATATATTGGATGAACCTAGCATTGGCTTGCATCAACGCGATAACGAAAAACTATTGGCGACTTTAACTCATTTAAGAGATATCGGTAACACTCTTATTGTTGTAGAACATGATGAGGATACGATAAGAAGCGCCGATCATATTGTTGATATAGGACCAAAGGCGGGCGCTTGGGGCGGAGAAATAGTGGCAAGCGGTACGCTAAAAGATATAATGGACGAGCCTCGCTCGGTTACCGGTGACTATTTATCTGGCAGAAGAAAAATTGAAATTCCCACCTTTAGAATGCCTACGGGTGACAAGTGGTTAAAAGTGTTAGGAGCTAAACAAAACAACCTTAAAAACCAGGAAATTAGCATTCCTGCAGGGCTTCTTACGGTTGTTACCGGTGTTTCGGGTAGCGGTAAAAGCTCTCTTGTAAACGAAATAATTTATCCGGCTTTAGCTAACACTTTAAACGGTGCAAAGGTGCGAGAGGGTAATTACCAAGAAATTGTCGGTATTGAAAACTTCGATAAGGTTATTGCAATAGATCAATCACCTATTGGTAGAACGCCAAGAAGTAATCCTGCAACCTATACAGGCGCATTTACCCCTATTAGAGAGTTATACGCGCAAACACCTGATGCAAAAGAGCGCGGATTTACTGCCGGTAGATTTTCATTTAACGTTGCAGGCGGACGCTGTGAAAACTGTAACGGTGATGGCATAATTGAAATTGCAATGCACTTTTTACCTGACGTTTACGTTCCTTGTGAGGTTTGTAAGGGCGCTAGATATAATAGGGAAACTTTAGCTGTAAAGTATAAAGGCAAAAATATTTCCGACGTTTTAGAAATGACGGTTGACGAAGCTGTTCCATTCTTTGAAAACTTTTCAAGAATATATTCAAAGATTAAATGTTTACAAGACGTAGGTCTTGGCTATATAAAACTAGGTCAACCTGCAACGACTTTGTCGGGTGGCGAGGCGCAAAGAGTAAAGCTTGCAACCGAGCTTTCAAAAAGGTCAACGGGTAAAACAGTTTATATTCTTGATGAACCAACAACCGGACTTTCGACTTACGACGTAGAAAAGCTTATAGCTATTTTATATAAGCTAAGAGAAAGCGGAAATACTATAATAGTAATTGAGCATAATTTAGACGTTATAAAAGTAGCCGATTATATAATTGACCTTGGACCTGAAGGGGGCGATAGAGGCGGGCAAGTTATTGCTACAGGAACACCTGAACAGGTTGCAAACGTAAAGGGTAGTTATACAGGACACTTCTTAAAAAAGATACTGCAGGAGAAAAATAATGATTAGAGATGAATTTAAAAATGCCGATAAATCTGTTATAAACAAGAAAGCAAATAAAAAAATGCAAGAAATGGGCGAACGGGCATACTATGCAAAAAAACTTTCTTTGTACAATGAAATATTAAAACCCATAAAGGGATCTTCTATTTTCTGCTCTGTGTGCTTTTTTATTATAGCTGCGTTATATATTTTAGACGTGATTGTGCAAAAAAAGGCATCAACACCTGCAATAATTATATTTTGTGTAAGCGGGGCTCTTTTAATTTGGGATATTATTTGGTTTGCATATTTAGCACCTAAAATAAGAGGTAAGGTAGAGCTTTATAAGTCTGAACTCGCGCGCTTAAACAGAGAATATATAAATAAAACGGTTAAAAGATGAGAGTTTGTATTTGCATTGAATATAATGGTTCTAACTATTTAGGATGGCAAAAAAATGGCGAAAATAAAACGCTTTGTCAAGAAATAGAAAAAGCGTTTGAAATGGTGCTTGGTGAATATGTAAAAATAGTTGCAAGCGGAAGAACGGATGCTGGTGTTCACGCAGTAAAGCAGGTCGCGCATTTCGATATGCCCAAAAGTAGTAATTTATCATTAAAAAACCTTTTAAATTTAGTTAACGAACAGTTACCTATTGACATTAAGGTTACTGCAATTAAAGAGGTTTCTGATAAATTTCATGCAAGGTATAACGTAAAAAGTAAAACTTATTTGTATAAATGTTATACTTCCTTAGTTAAAAGCCCATTGCGTGAAGGGTATTACTGTCACTATCCAGCTGTTTTGAACGTAGAAAAACTAAAAGAATGCGCCAAGCTTTTTGTTGGTAAACATAATTTTAAAGCATTTTGCTTAGGTGGTGGCGATAATGAAACGTTTGAGCGGGAAATTATTTCCATTGACGTTATTCGAAAAAAAGATGAACTGCTATTTTACGTTAAAGGAAAGGGATTTCTTTACGGAATGGTAAGGCTTTTAGTAGGGACAATGCTTTTTGTTGCTCAAAATAAAATTTCTATTGAAGATGTAAAAAACGCTCTTACAACGCATAATAAAGATAAGGTTGGTGATAAAATGCCTGCTTGTGGATTGTATCTTTATGACGTTGAATATTAAAGAAAAACAAAAAGGCACGTAAGTACGTGCCTTTTACTTTTTTATTTAGAGTGTGTTGCTTTGTATTCCATAAGTGCTGTAGCAAGTTGATCAGGACAAGAAGTATTGCTTCTGCATTTGATGCCCTTAAGCGTTTCAATAACTTCGTCAATAGGGCGGTTGTTTACAAGACGAGCAATACCTTGTAAATTTCCACTACATCCGCCGATAAATTTTACGTCGTAAACTTTTCCGTCTTCCGATACTTCAAAAAGAATCTGACGAGAGCAAGTCCCTTTTGTGCTATAAGTTAACATATTTAGTCTACCTCCTTAGTTTACAAGATTTTCATACAATAATTCAAGGACGTCAGCTCCCTTTTCTTCCCAATTTTTATAGATGTTTTTAGCAGATAGTCTGCTAGGAACAACCATTTTTAATTCTAAAATAGGGTGTGCTGGTTCTACAATTTTTAAGTGGACTGTGTACGTCCCATCCTTATTCATATAATAATCTGCGATAAATTCTTGTTTTTTTCTATATTTTAAGCTATTCGCCTTAATAAAGCGAGAGATGTTTTCACGAATAGAAGAGGGGATTTGAATAAAGAAATCCGCAAGGCAAACTCTTCCATCTGGC
>JAFQBR010000270.1 GCA_017399665.1 Clostridia bacterium
AAAAAATATTTGAAAAAAAGTTAATTTTACCCTTCGTTTGCAGGTGTGAATTAGTTTTTGACGGTCAAAAACTAAAAACAATAGGATTTATTGATACAGGTAATAATTTAATTTACAATGGGGAAGAAAGTATTAGTATTGCTGATAGTCGGCTTGTGAACGAACTTATGGAGCGTGGTTTTTTTGAACGATTACCTTGTGGGTGTGTTACTGTAAATACAGTTTCCGGTACTTCTATAATTAAAGTTTATCAAATTGACCGCTTAGAGATATATTTTAATAACAAAATGAATATATTTAATAAAGTAAAAATCGGTATACCTGAAAAAAATTTAAAACTTAGTGAAGAGTATAAGTTGATTTTAAGCCCTGAATTTTTAAGATAAAAAGGTGAATTATGTTTAACTATTTAAAAAAACTATTTTCAAAAATAAAAAACTTTTTTTCTAATAAAAAAACACATGCTATACATTATTTAAACAGTGGTGATAGTTTACCTCAGCCTTTTTCTCGGGAAGAGGAGGAAGAAAAGATATTTAGGTTGCTTAACGGCGAAGAATCGATTAGAAAACAGTTAATTGAACATAATTTAAGACTTGTTGTTTACATAGCGCGTAAATTTGATAATACAGGCGTTGAACTCGATGATTTAATTTCTGTTGGAACTATAGGTTTAATAAAGGCTGTAAATACTTTTAATGCCGAGAAAAAAATTAAACTTGCAACTTACGCCTCTAGATGTATTGAGAATGAAATTTTAATGCATTTAAGAAAAATCGTTAGATTTAAAAGCGAGGTCAGCTTAGATGAGCCACTAAACGTTGATTACGAGGGAAACGAACTTCTTTTGTCTGACGTTTTAGGGACTGATAACGATTGCGTATTTACTTCAATTGAAAGTGCCGTTGATGAGGAGCTTTTATCGAAAGCCCTATTGCAGTTGCCGGAAAGAGAGCGTCGAATCATGTATTTAAGATTTGGTCTTAAAGGCTGTGAAGAAATGACACAAAAAGAGGTTGCCGACCTACTTGGAATATCACAATCTTATATTTCTAGGCTAGAAAAAAAGATAGTTAAAAAGCTAAAAAAAGAGATAAATAAAATGCTGTAGTATAAAAAATTAAAAATTGCTAAAACTTAGTTTATGAACCTATAGGGGCACTTTTTACTATTAATTGTACATAGGAGGGCGGCTTGTGCCGTAAAAAGAGATGAGTAAAAAAGTGCAAATTACAGGAATTGATACTAACTCTTTGGTTAAACTTTCCAAAAAGCGCAGCGAAGAATTAATGGAGAAAATAAAACAAGGCGATAAAATGGCGAGGGAAGAATTTATTATGGGAAACTTGCGACTTGTTTTATCAATAATAAAGCGCTTTCAGGGAGGAAAGGTTAGCGCAGATGATATGTTTCAGGCAGGCTGTATTGGGCTTATAAAGGCTGTTCGTAATTTTGACGTAAACGTTGGCGTTTGTTTTTCAACTTATGCAGTGCCTATGATTACGGGAGAAATAAAACGAATATTAAGAACAACGAACAGTTTAAGAATATCTAGGAGCATAAGGGACAGAGCTTATCAAGCGTTAAAAATAAGATGTGATCTTGAAAAAGAAAATCAAGATGCTACACTTTATGAAATAGCTAAAAAAATGCAAGTAAAAGAAACGGAAGTTGCTTATGCGTTAGATGCTATCTCAGATACTTTTTCTTTATACGATCCAGTTTACAACAAAGCTGGTGATACGATTGAACTTTTAGATCAGTTAAAGGATGAAAAAAATACTGAGGAAGCGTGGACCGAAAGAGTAGCTTTGCAAAATGCTTTGGATAAACTTGGTGAAAGAGAAAAGAAAATTATTCGTATGCGCTATTTTGAAGGTAAAACACAAACTGAAATTTCGTGTGCTGTAGGGCTTTCTCAGGCGCAGGTTTCAAGAATAGAAAAATTAGCGCTTAGTTTTATGAAAAATAAGCTTGCATGCCAAAATTAAGTGTGGCTATAGGTCGATTATTAAGGGTTTCGCATAAATTTTAAGGAGAAAAACCTTATGGAATATAGTTTAAGCGAACTTAAGAAAAAACAGGTAATAAATACTTGTAACGGCAAAAAACTTGGAAAAATAAATGATGCTCTTATTTCTTTTCCTTCAGGAAAAATCATAAGTTTCGAGGTAGGTAACTCAATTTCTTTTTGCCAAGAAAGTATTACTATCCTTCCTTGCGAGATAGAAAAGATTGGCGAGGATGCTATATTGGTTAAATATAGCGAAGGAAAGAAGATAGATAATCAAGTTGATTATGATGAATAGCTTAAAACAACTTAATAACTACTAAAAATAGCCAAAATTCGATTAACTAAATAATATATAGTTATATTTAAATAAAGGCAAGGAGTTAATTTTATGGCAGAAATAATAGTAGTAACATCAGGAAAGGGCGGAGTAGGTAAAACTACTGTCGCCTGTTTTCTTGGCGCAAAATTGGCACAAAAGGGCAAAAGATGTGTTGTTTGCGATTTAGACGTTGGGTTGAATAATTTAGATATAGTTATGGGCGTTGAATCAAAAATTGTATATAATTTATCTGACGCACTAGAGGGGCGCTGTAGAGCAAGTCAAATTTTGGTACAAAGTCCAAACGTTAAAAATTTATATTTAATATCTTCTGGGCATACGCTATCTAAAAATTTTAATGGAGAAAACATTAAAATGTTATTTGAAGGGCTCAAAACTCGTTTTGATTACATAATTTTTGATTGTCCGGCAGGAATTGATTCGGGTTTTCACAGAGCAATTTATTCTGCAGATAGGGCTTTACTCGTCATAACCCCATCTCTTTCTTCGATTAGGGATGCGGATAAAGTACTCTCTGTACTTAGAAGTTATGCTTTAAAAAGCATTGAACTTGTTTTGAATATGGCAAGAGGGGATTTAATGATTACGGGCGAAATGCTTTCCGTCAAGCAAATTGAAGAACTGTTAAAGGCAAAAATTATTGGGGTTATACCTCAAGACGATATTTTGTTACTTGCAAAAAATTGTTATATTGATAACGATACTTTGTGCGGAGAAAGTTTTTATAAGCTTGCATGTTCTATAATAAGTGGAAAACCGAAATACGTTAATCCAGAAAAAAGGTATACAGGAGTTATGGGAAGTATAAAAAGGAGCATTAAAAAAATTGTATGAAAAAAATTGAAATTACAGAGCAGTTAAAAAGGGCTTCAACGGTAATTAAGGCTGATAGACTTGGTGTTTCAGCTGGTGTTGAAAGTATTATAAGTAACGAAATTAGAAGTGTTTTAGAAGATTTTTTTTCAATAAACGGTGAAGTAAAAACGCTTATTGAAATAGACGAGCGAGGCTTTAGTATTATCATAAAGGCGCTGGCAACATCTGTAAAACAATTAAAAATCTTAGAGTAAAAGGGTTGATAATCGACCTATAGGCCGTTTTTTGCTTAAATCTTGTTTTTTTGTTTATAAAAATAAATAGGTGTTTGTAAAGCTATTCTTGTTATTGTTTAATTTGTTCACCTTTAAATTGTTGACAAAATTTTTACTAAATAATATAATATTTTTATAATTACATAATAGGTAAACTTTTACAAAATGAAAAAATTTTTTACTGCGAGCAATATTGCTAAAATTGGTATATTTACGGCACTTAGCGTTATTTTATATTTCGTCAATTTCCCATTGCCATTTTTTCCATCATTTTTACAAATACATTTTTCAGATTTACCAGCCTTAATATGTGGTTTTGCTTTAGGTCCACTAGGTGGTGCTATATCCGTATTCGTTAAGATTTTAATAAAATTACCAACAACCTCTACTTTAGGTGTTGGCGAATGTGCGGATTTAATCGTGGGCTTAATGTTTGTATTGCCAGCCTCTTTTATTTATAAAAGAGATAAATCGAAAAAAAGTGCTATTTTAGGAATAATTATAGGTGCTTTTTGTAGTATTGTTTCATCTATTTTAGCAAATTGGCTAGTTATAATTCCGGCTTACATAAAAGTTCATAGCCTAACTCTTGCAGATTTAGTTGGAATGTGTAGCAAAGTGCTTCCTTTTATAAACGAAGAAAATTTTTATCCCACTTATTTGTTTTTGTCAGTTTTACCCTTTAATACGTTGCGTTGCGTAGTTGTTTCAGTTGTTACAATTTTTGCATATAAGCACATATCTAATTTACTTAAGAGGTTTTAATGATACATATTACTGAAAATGCCGAACAAACCATGAAGTTAGGTGAATTGTTTGCTAAAAAACTTAAAAAAGGCGACGTAGTTTTGCTGAAAGGCGAAATGGGTGCAGGTAAAACTGTATTTGTTAAGGGAATTGCAAAAGCTTTAGGTATAACTGATAGAATTACCAGCCCAACTTATGCTTATATGAACGACTACGACGGGAAGCTTTATCATTACGACTGTTATAGGCTTTGTTGTGGAGAAGATGCAGAAAGTCTTGGACTTACAGACTATTTTTATGCTGAAGGAATTTGCGTTATTGAGTGGAGTGAAAACATAGCGGACGTTTTACCAAAAAATACCATTAGTGTTACTATTGAAAAAACAGGCGAAAATCAAAGGAGAATTGAGTTGTGAAATATCTTGCATTAGATACAAGCGGTGATTTATTGGTAATGTTAAATATTGACGGGCAAACATACGTTAAGCACCTTGTAGGTTGTCAAACAAAGCATTCTTTAACTTTGATGCCGTATATTGAAGAATTATTAAAGGAAAATGGCATTTCACTTAGAGATCTCGATTTTTATGCTGTTGTAACAGGTCCTGGTTCATTTACCGGAATTAGAATAGGCATATCAACTATTAAAGCGCTTTGTTTTGCAACACAAAAAAAAGTACTTTCATTAACATCTTTTGATTTGCTTGCATACGCTGATAATGCCCCCAACAAAGCTATGTGTGTTGTAAATGCAAACCACGGAAATTACTATTGCGCTTCGTACGAAAATAAAAAAGTCAAAATGCCGCCTTGCTTTTTAACAAAAGAAGATATTGAAAATTATATTAGTGATTTTATCGTTTGTTCTATATCGGAAGAAGATTTTATAGCTAATTTTGTTTCAGACGTTGTAAGCGGGTTAAAAAATGCCGTGAAGGCGAAGATTGATAATTTACAGGATTATAGCGAAATAGCTCCTTTGTACGTAAAACGGAGTCAAGCGGAGGAAGAAAGTTGCTAATACGTGAATGGAAATCTTTGGACAACAAGCAAATTGAAGAACTTGAAAAAATAT
>JAFQBR010000271.1 GCA_017399665.1 Clostridia bacterium
CCTTAGAAAATAAAGAAGCTGCTAACGAAATCAATCGCTTCATTAACAAAAAGATACAAGCTTATCGCAAGGTGTACAACAATCACAATTACACCCTTGGTATTTTAGATTATGAGCTTAAATACGAAGATGATAATTTTCTTTCCATCGTCTTTACTTATTGGTGGTACTATCAAAACGCTGCCCACGGAATGTATAACACTAGCGGTATCGTCTTTGATAAACACACTGGCAAGCTTGTGAACTTAAAGCATTTCGTTCCGGAACTTAACGTAAGAAATTTAAAGCGTATGGTTCAAGACGGAAAGCTTACGATTTATAACACCAACAACAAGCCCATCACCCTAGCGGAACCTTTTGCTCTGGACCGAGTAAGCCACAGCTACTACATCGACGCTGATAAGACTGTTTATTTAATTTACCAACCCTACGAACTGGCGCCCTACGCACAAGGTAATACTTATATTAAAATTACGCAGGATGATGCGAAGAATTTAAAAGATTAGAAACACGAAAACGGCTCCGCATATGCGAAGCCGTTTATTTTTTCGTAAGGCTCCCATTTAGGGGAGCTGTCAGCATAGCTGACTGAGGGGTTTAGAAAGCGAACACCACTTGTGCCCACAAGGTTTCCATATCTTGTTTAGAAACACTCCAATAAGCTAAACCTTTACTTTCGAGGTCATACCACTCAATTGTACCAACAATATTTTTTGCAAAGGTATAGTTTGCACCAATCATATAACCTTTAAAACCATTATAACCATAGAAACCGTTCATAGTATGAGCAATTACAGTACTACGTGCTTGGTCATAGTAATTTGCATAAATACCATAGGAACCGGGTTCATTAGCTTTAGCACCCTTGTAGTTTAAGCCGATGATATAACCGTCGTCACCATCAAAACCAGCATAAACATCTTCATCATATACAGTATCTACATTAGACTTCAAATAGTCTGCTCTAAAGGACAAATCTTTGGCAATGTCAAAAGCTACGCCCACATTCCAAATTTTGTTGTCTTTTTGTTTATCATGAGGAGCATAACCATCCTGCCAATATTCACAAGCTTGACCATCTTTGAATACAGTATAACCGGCAGTAGCCTTAACAACTCCAATAGTAGCATCTACTTTAGCACCCCAAGCCTTACCGTATTCTAAATTATAAGAACCCCATCCACCTTCAGGATAACTCCAATAATAATAATAAGCACTATTTTGGTCAGTAGGTTTCATATAAAAAGCAGTAAGCTTAACGTCCTTGCCATAGCTTAATTCTATTCCGTCAGCATGTTCATCGTACAAGTTACCATTTACAAGGAAAGCATTATAACGACCAGCAAGTACGTTCATACCGCCAATCTTACCTTCTACATATGCGCGTTTAAATTTTGTATCTTCTTCCCCTGCTTCATTATCAAAATCTTGCACATTTTGAATCATACCAGTATAAGTCCAATCGTCATTGATTGCACCTTGAATCCAAATTCTGGAACGCAGCTTATGTTCATTACCACTAAGACCACCATAATAACCATTATTCGGATCGCCACACTTCTCTATGTCCATATCAGCATAATGGTAGCGTACTTCA
>JAFQBR010000272.1 GCA_017399665.1 Clostridia bacterium
AACCGCCCATTCTCGGCGGCTTTTTGTTTGGTAAAGGAAGTAGGTCAGGTCAAGGGCGTGTGCTTGTCTTCGGCGGAGCGCAGCGTAGCCGACTTGTATCAAGACAAGCACACGCCCTGGTGTCACTCACCTTACAAAGTATGACTGAAACATTACTCAGCTCTTACAATATAGATCAGAAAATTTAATGTTTTCGATTTAATATTTACGCTAAATGCATATATTAAAATGGTTAAAATTAAATTGACAAAATGTTATAGTTTTGATATAATTAAGAGGAAATAATTGATAGAAAGATGAAAAGGAGGTATAACTTATGATTTTTGAATTAAGACAATATGATAAAACATTGTTAGCTTTTGATTTTATTGAACAAAAATTAGAAGGTCAAGGGTGTAAGATTTTATCTATAAATGAAGAATGTCGTAATTTATTACCTCTTGGCATGAAAGTTACTGATGAAGGCTTACTTTCTTGGTTAAAAGGTAGAGTTGTTCCTAAAAATAGAGAATTTGTTCATCAAATTTTATCGCGTTATGGTCTTGACCAAAATGATACAATGGGAATTATTAAGCTTTGTAAAGGACTTTCATTAAACGACAGCTATTGGGTTGTAGAAAAGGATTTCGATGGTAAATTTGCAGACTACAACCTTTATGATAATAGTTTTACACGTGCACTTGCTTTAATTGCATATACCGGTTACGGTACAAGTACGGCAAAAGGCTTTTCTTCTTCGCCAGAATTTACAACAAACGGAATGCTAAGAAAATGTTGGCGCCGACTAAATAAGAAAATATATTTATATAAAGGCGGTACAACAGGCGCTGCCAATACTGGTAAAGAGCCGTTTTCAGAATTTTATGCCGCACAAATTGCTAAGCAAATGGGGTTAAATCATATTGCATATGGTTTAGCTAAGTGGAAAGATACTCTTTGTTCTACTTGCGAATTATTTACAGACATTGATACGTCTTACGTTCCGATTTATAAGTTCGTTGAAAAATCTACTGTTACGGAAATTGCAGCTTTTTTAAAAGACTTAGGCGAAGAATATTACAATGATTTTGTAGATATGCTTATTTTTGACGCTTTAATTTTTAATACAGACCGTCATGGTGGAAATTTTGGTTTGTTGGTTGATAATAAAACAAATAAACCAATTAAGTTTGCACCTATATTTGATAATGGATTATCATTGTTTAATTATGCAATGGATGATGAGTTAGAAGATGCTGAAAAATATTCAAAAACACGTGGTTCGGCTTTTGGTGTATCACATATTGATATTGCAAAAGAATTTATAACTAATCGTCAAAAATCTCAATTAAGAAAAATGATAAATTTCCGTTTTGAAAAACATTCTAGATATAATTTGCCTGCAAAGCGATTAAAAATTATAGAAGAGTTTTTACAAAAGAGAGTGCAAGAATTGTTGTCTTTATAATAATTAACATAAAAATAGCCGAGGTTGAGAGAAAAATCAATCCCGGCATTTTCTTTGTTATGAAATTTACCCTCTATTAGGAATATACGATTTATTACCAACCGTAACAACCTTTTGAGTTATACCTGCAAAATCGCGTTCTTCGTATATTGGCTTTCCTTTAGCGGTAGCACGAACGATTATCTGTTTTTCGTTTTCTTCAGCGCGAGAAAAATTAACGTCTAAGAATTTATCTTCGCCTGAAATCTCTAAAACCTTAATGCCTTTCTTAACTAGGCACGAACTGAATTGCCAAATCATATCGAATTTACCGTTAGAGTCGGCGATAAAGCAAAAGTCATTTTCTGGATGATATCCTACTATTCTAAAATAATTTGCCATAATATTTCTCCTTATGCTGCAATTTGTTTTAATTGTTGTTTTGTGTATGGTAGCCATTCGTTGTTCACAAAATCAAGAACGTCATCGTTCGGTCTTGAATCGTTCTTGCCGTAACATTGAAGTATTTTCTTCTCTTTAGGCGAAAACTCAATGGTAACGAACGGTGTAGTTTCTTCTTCCTTGTTTCTAACAAAAAAGATTAAACTCTCTCCACGCGCCATCTTTTTGTCGTAGCCCATTTTACCAACGCAGTGATCGAGCTTGTATCCTTCCTTAACCAGTTCAGCAGGTGTTCTAGCGATTAACACAACGTAAGCACCCTTATGGCGTTG
>JAFQBR010000273.1 GCA_017399665.1 Clostridia bacterium
CCCGGCAACGGCTTTACCAACTATTATTTTTACGATTTAGACGGTGAAACCGGTACTTACGCTTATTCACAATGTAACGGTAACGATTACGATTGGCTTGAACAGTTCGACGGTAAGATTTGCACCGTATATCTAATGAACTTAAACGCAAAGAGTAGCGCAACCGCTTGCTTCTTCCGCTTCTATCCCGTAGCAGTAGAGGATAACGGCTTTGAGTTTGATCTTAATAACGCAACCAAGTTTGCAGTTGATTATCACGCTTTAGACCAGTTTGAAGCCGTTTACGGCGCAGATCCCGCTAAGGAAATGACTACGGAGGTTTCTTCTGAGCTTTTAGGCTTTGAAGGTGTTAAGCTTAGCTATTCATCTTCAAACGAAGAAGTAGTTTACTTTGAAGAAAGCGAAGGCAAGGTTGTAATGCACTGCAAGAAAAACGGCACTGCAACCGTAACCATAAGCGCAAGCTTTGGCGAATATGAAGCTTACAGCGCAACCGTAGAAGTTCAAATGCTTAACGCAGAGGCTATTGAATATATAACCGTTGCTGAAGCTATTGCAGTTGCTCCTAATAACGGCGAAGCAAGCAAGGTTACCGTAAAGGGTATAGTTGGTCCTTCAGTAGTTAATAAAAACGGCTTCTACCTATTTGGCGAGGACGGCTCTGTTATTACCGTTTTAGTTAACGATACCGCTCAGTTTGAAGGCTTAGAAATCGGCCATATGGTTATTTTAAGCGGTGAACGCGAACGTTACGTTAAAGATGATTCCTCTTCATTTACCGGTCAAAGCTGTATAGTAAACGCCGTTATTGAATCAAATCTTTACGGCAATCACGAATATTCAACTGCAAAATTCGTAACCGATAAAACGGGCGCAGAATTCTATAATTTAGATCCTACCGTAGACTATTCAACCACCGTTTTCGTTCTTAAAGCATCTATTAAGGTTATTGAAAATGCTCATTATACATCTATGACGCTCGTTGCTTCAGACGGTACGACTATTAATCTTTATAACGGAAGCGCTGCGCAGTATTCATTCCTATTCCCCTTTGCCGGTGAAGAAATCACCGTAGAAATAGCACCGTGTAACTGGAACGATAAAAACTACTGGCGCGGTTGCGTTCTTGCAGTCGTTCATAGCGACGGCACTAAGACCTATAACACCTTAAACTTTGACTCATATTAAGATAATCTAGCTTGGTAAAGTGGCTTTATAAGCGGTATTTTAAACCTATATGGGTATTACCCCCCCTTTTTTAAGCTACTAACGTTAAACAAATTAAATAAAAGGCTTGCTGTAAATGGGTGATGTCCTTAGCGGAGAATTTACACTTTCACAAAAGTGCAAGCATCGCATTTGACTAGTCAAACGCAAATATGGGCTAACCCCAAACCCTTATACAAGCAGAAAGAGAGAACAAAACGTTTTATCGCCGAAATGTCCTCTCTTTTTCTGTTAGTGAAGTTTTCGCTGCCGCGAAAGTGAAGTTGCTATGCAGTGAAGTTTGTGCTACGCACAAGTGAAGTTAAGTTTGCCCATCACTTCGCCATTAGGCGAAACTTCACTAACAAAGTGAACTTCACTATCGAAGATAACTTCACTTGCCCATAAGGGCAAACTTAGTTAGAGTGAATGCTCCGTTAAGAGTATCACGCTAAGTATGGCGAGCCTTTTTTTACGCGCTATAACAAAACGGTTGTAAAAAGAATATAATTATTGTATAATTTAGGTTAGTGCGTTTACTTAAAAAGTAAACGAAGGAGATTGGATTTTGACTTTAAAACTCTTTTTAAAGAAAAACGCAATAGCAGTTATTGCCTTTTTTGCGGCGCTTATTACCTCTATTTTCGTGCCGATAGATAGGCAGTATCTTGATTATTTTGACTATAAAACGCTATCTTGCCTATTTTGTGTTTTAGCGGTGGTTTGCGCGTTAAAAAATATAAAGTTCTTCTATATTTTAGCAAAGAAGATAGTAAGGCTGTTTAAAAACACTAGGGCGTGCATTTTGGCTTTGGTTTACGTTACCTTTATAGGCTCTATGCTTATTGCTAACGATATGGCGCTTTTAACCTTTTTACCGCTTGGCTATTTCGTGCTTTCTTCATCAAACAAAAAGCAGTATATGGCGTTTACCTTTATAATGCAAAATATTGCAGCTAACCTTGGCGGAATGCTAACCCCATTCGGTAATCCGCAAAACCTATATTTGTATTCATACTTTAAAATTCCCAACCTGGAATTTATGAAGATTATGGCGTTGCCATTTTTATTTGCAATACTTTTAATTACGCTATGCTGTTTAATATTCGTTAAAAAAGAAAATATAGAAATAGAGGACGACGACGTTAAGCTAAATAAGAAAAAAGCTGTTTTATACCTGGTTTTATTCGCTATTTCCATTTTAATAGTTTTTCGCGGAATACCTTACGTTGTTGGATTAATAGTAATACCGCTAGTTCTTTTA
>JAFQBR010000274.1 GCA_017399665.1 Clostridia bacterium
AACACCCTTAACACTTGCCTTTAATGTATATTCAAAGCCGTCGTAAGCGCCAGAAATTATTTGAGAAACCGTTCCACCAGCAGATACCTTCATTGCCTTAGCTCCGTTTTCACTTACAGTCTCACAGGTTTTATAATATGCCCAAGGGCCTTTTCCGCTTTGGTATACGTTTTCAAAAGAACCGTCTGAAATTAAGTTTGCTACTGCAGGTAACGGTGTTGAAACCGTGGGGAATGATGCTCCGCCACCACCTGCGTTTGAAGGTATACAGGGTTGACCTTTATAAGGTGTAAAGCTTACGTAATCTAACTGAACGTAATCTTCTTCAAAGTCGGGTGTACCTGCCCATCCATCGGGAAACCAGTTGCCGATATTTATTGCGCCAGCAACGTAAGGAACGTAAGAATAGCTGGTGTAATAATGAATGCCGTCAATATAGTAGTCAACGCGCATAGGATCGGTATGCCATTCAAAAGTATAAACGTGCCATTCGCCGTCGTTTAAAGGGCTTGGTAATTCCTTTTCAACGTGAGCAGAATCATCTACAGTAACCCAGTTTGTAAACCATGCCTGCTTAAAGCTGTTTCCTACGTTAAGCTCAATATCGATTTCTTGGTTTAAGTCTTTATGTGAATTGCCTTCTAAATCTTGTGAATTGCCGTACATGTAAGTCCAAAACGCCGTACATGCACCAAAACGAGGCAATAATTTCATCTTTACTTCATATCTGCCTGGGCCGTAGCTGTCTTTAGTAATAAGCACACCGCCTTGACAAGTTTTTGATGCATCCTTATAATACTGACCGTAAGATTTTAATGTTACTATACCACTGTTATTCCATAATACGTTTTCTGGGCGTACACCATGGTTAAAGTCTGGGCCCCATTTTTGATTCATTACGTCCCAAATGCTTGCAGAAAAGTTTGCATCCGTAAAATCATCAAAAAATGCAGAAGCAGCATTAGGATCAAGCCCTTCGTTGCGATCGTATCCACTGCTAGCAGAACTGCTGTCATTAGTTCCACCCTGACAACCTGCTAAAATTGAGGTAGCTAACATAACACAAAGAATTAAATAAAGTAATTTCTTCATTTTGCCTCCTTATTTTTTTAACTAAGTTAAATAATTAGTTTTTTTAATTGTAACATAGAATATATACCTTGTCAATACTAAATTAAAAATTTGTTTAAAAATTTTTTTTAACCACCCTCTTCAAGTTCTTAAAATCAAAGATAAAATGCAATATTTTTTATTTTTATATATATAATAAGGAAAGAGGACGTTTACATTTATTTTACAAAATCAAAAACGCGAGTTTTTACATTTTTTAATTGTGTAAAATAATAATAAAGAAAAATTGCGAGTTATAGTCTTTAAATAATTGAAGGTTTTAATAATAAACTTTTTACTCAACACTTAGTTGAAGAAGGAAAAATTATACAACATAATCATTATTTTTATTGCGCAATTATCTTTTTTTATGCTATAATGAACTTGTGCGGTATCTACTTACAGCAAAAACCGCGCGCAAAAAAAATAAGAGAGAACCTTGATGAAAATTAATGAATTGCTAAAATTGCTTGCCTTTCCAAGCGAGATTATACTTCTTTTACAAGCTACACCGCACGGGTTTAATAACGAACAGTTTGATTATTTTTCAAACAAAATGCGCAAGCCAAGTGAGTACGAAAACAACGCAAACGAGCTAGCAAAAGCGCTTGAACCAGACCCAAAAGGTCATAAAATGTTAAATACGTTATTAGAAATCGCGTGCAAAACGCATAACGATTATAAAGAAAAGGGCGTTTGCGACGATATATTTATTCAAACAATGAAATGTCTTCTTCGCTTCACGTTAGAACACAAAGAAAGCTATGGCGAGTACGGCTTTAACAGAGCTTTTTGGGTTGGCCGTCAGCTTTCTATGAAGTTATTTAGAATTGGCGAACTTGAATACGAAATGGTTGAGTTAGAAGGCAAAAACGCCATTTCCATACACATTCCTTCCGATGCAAATCTTACAGATGAAAAAGTTGATTTTTCGTTATTAAAAGCAAAAGAGTTTTTTGCTGCCTATTATCCTACCTATCACGGGGTAACCTATTTTTGCTCTTCTTGGCTTCTTTCACCCGTACTAAAGAATATGTTACCGCCTGCTTCCAAAATACTAAAATTTGCAAATAGATTTACCGTTACTAAATATGATGAAAGTGCGGAAGATTATAAAATTTGGGTTTATAAAAACAATCAATTAAAGCCTGAAGATTTTTCGGAAAACACCTCATTACAAAGAAATCTTAAAAAGCACGTTTTAAGCGGTGGCAAAGTTGGCGAAGCCTTTGGTGTGCTTATCTAACAACTTAAAAACCCCAACAAAATTTTTCATTTAAAAAAGCAAAATCCCAAGCTTTACCTGCTTGGGCTTTTTATTTTTTCTTACGACACTATGTTTTAAGTTAAAAGGTAATACATCGCGCCACGCATTAAAAGGGCTAAGTTTATTGCTATTTTTATATTAATTTTTAGTTTAAATTAAGTCAAAAAACCCACCTATAGGTCGATTATCGCCACTTTCAGATTCTTAACACGAATAAATATATAAAAACAAAATACATATTCCAAGCACAAAAAAAGAAGCACCGTTTGGTACTTCTTTTTTTTGTATATGTGGGATGAAATCTGTCGTGGCGTTTTTCTAAAAAATTGCAATAAAGAAGCCTTACAATCGAACACTTTTGGTTCGTATTTATAAGGCTCATAGTAATTTTTAATTTTTGTAAAATTTATAAATTTTATTTTTCGTTAACAGTGATCTTCTTAATTTTTTGCAAATTAAACTTTGGCGTTCTATCCGCATAGAGCAATCCGTTAACTTCCTGTTGAACATCGCTTACCTGAGTATAGCAAAAGCCTTGAAAGTCTTTATGGTTATAAATACCCTCAATAAGGTTTGCATAACGTTCCAAAAATTCCTCTTCACTTTTTGCACCGTTATTATACCCCCAATTTCCATTTTGACTATCTTTGGCTAAAGCAATGCCACCAAACTCAGTAAGCAAAACAGGTTGACCTCTATAATAACATCCTTCACACAAAAGTTTTTTACCTTGAGGATATACCTTATTATAGTTTTCTTCATTGTATTCGCTATTGAAACTATTTGAGTCGTATGCGTAATCATGAATAGAAATTATGTCTGTTAAATCTAAATTTTCCCAACCGTCGTTAGTGCTTATAAGCTTGTTAGGATCAATTGATTTTGTTAAGTAGTATAACGAACGTGCAAAATCTTGCATTGAACGATTAATTAATATTTTATCAACACCCCAGCTTTCGTTTAAAGGCACGTAACAAATAATGGACGTAAAATTACGCACTGTATGAAGAATTTCTTGCCATTCTTCAGTAATGGCCATAATCTCATCATCATTAAATGTATAGGCAGAAGGCATTTCACACCAAGTTAAGTACCCCATTTCATCTGCAAGATAGTAAAAATAAGGATCTTCTATTTTTTGGTGTTTTCTTGCACCGTTGAACCCCATATCTTTGCATAACTGAATGTCTTTTCTAATTGCATCAACAGAAGGCGGAGTAATACCCGTTTCCTCCCAATAGCCTTGGTCTAATATTAAGCGTTGATAAAGAGGCTTGTTATTTAATAAAATTTTGCCGTTTTCGTCAATAGATATTTTTCTTAAGCCCGCGCGTGAGATTGCGTAATCCACCCTTTTACCATCGGAATAAAGGGCAAACTCAAAATCAAACAAATTGGGATTATGTGGCCACCATAAGCAGTTTTTTTGCACCATTGGGTACTCTTTAATATCTATAGAATAACGCGTATATTTACCATCTAAATTAAAGCGTACCTTTTTAATTTGCTCGCCCTTATATGAAAGAGTAATCTCGCACTCGTTAGCAACAGCGCGAAAGGTTTTTATTTCACCAAAAAAGCTGCAATTATCAACGTCTGGAACAATTGAATAACTACTAATGCCATCTTCGCCAAAATAATCAATCCAAACGCTTTGCCAAATACCGCTACTTGGAATATACCAACAACCAAAGCGCTCACCAGTCCAGCTTTGTTTTCCACGCGGAATAGATGAATCTAATGGGTCATAGCAACGAATAACAATTGTATTATCTGCGCCGTTTTTATAAATATAGTCCGTTATATCTGCGTTAAAAGGGGCATAACCACCCTTGTGCTGAATAACGTGATTACCGTTTACCCAAACGTCTGTTAAATAATCACATCCGTTAAAGCATAATAAAGCGCGTTTCCCACTTTTACGTTCTGTTTTAAAAGTGCGCTTATACCACACTATAGAGTGATAGCTATAATCATTTATTTGGCTTGCAGAATATTGGTATGCAAATGGTACGATTATTTTAAGCGGTAATCTCTTTTTTCCTGTTGCATATCCATTTTTTAAGCCTTCGTTTTTATCGTCAAAACAAAATTCCCATTCGCCGTTAAGAGATAACCACTCTTGACGTTTAAACTGTGGACGGGGATATTCATTTCTAAAATAGTTCATGTTTTCTCCTTAACCAAAGAGAGCATAGCCACTTTTTTAAAGTGGCTATGTTCTTTTATTCTTTAACTAGCTTTTTCTACTGTTATATCATCAATATACATTACTAGTTGTGCAGTGCTTGCATCAGAGTATTCTATACTGAACCAAATACTGTTAGGATTATCCGTATCCACTGCAGTTAAGGTAAAAGTACAGGTTAACCAAGTTGCATATTTAAACGATGTTGACGCCCCACTGTATGTTCTCTTCATCCAAGCGCTTGCTAGCGTTACCGCGCTTCCGTTTACGTATTCAGATTTTGCATTTACTTTTATTGCAGGACTTGTTGCGGTTACTGCATACATTTTGAAGGTTACTTTATCACCTGCGTTTAGTTGCTTACCTAAGTCAATTCTAAATGATAAATATTGCTTGCCTTCAACTGAAACAACTTTAACTGCATATTCATTACCGCTTGTAGGTGCGCTAATGCCTTCATCTGCATATTTAACACGTGATATTTCACCGCTTTGAGTGCTAGTATTAGTTACACCGTCTTTTACCATATCGGATAGAACTGCGTCAGTTTCAAAGTTGTAACCTTCTTCAATTGTAGGTGTTTTAGCGGGTGCTTTTTCTACCGTTATATCATCAATATACATTACTAGTTGTGCAGTGCTTGAATCAGAGTATTCTATACTGAACCAAATACTGTTAGGATTATCCGTACCCACTGCAGTTAAGGTTAAAGTACAGGTTAACCAAGTTGCATATTTAAACGATGTTGACGCACCACTGTATTCTCTCTTCATCCAATCGTTTGGTCTCGTTGCCGCGCTTCCGTTTACGTATTCAGATTTTGCATTTACTTTTATTGCAGGACTTGTTGCGGTTACTGCATACATTTTGAAGGTCACTTTATCACCTGCGTTTAGTTGCTTACCTAAGTCAATTCTAAATGATAAATATTGCTT
>JAFQBR010000026.1 GCA_017399665.1 Clostridia bacterium
CACATCATAATAACTGTGGGGGGATTTGATGCTACTGCAAGCTTAGAGTTCGTTGAGCCCATAAGTTCAATAAGCTCGTCGTTAACTATTTTTATAACCTGTTGAGCAGGGCTTAAACTCTTTAAAATATCTTGCCCAACGGCTTTTTCAGAAACCTTATTGATAAAATCTTTAACAACTTTAAGGTTTACGTCGGCTTCTAGTAGCGCTATTCTTATTTCGCGCATTGCCTGTTTTATTTCAAGTTCAGTAAGTTTACCGCGTTTTGTAAGTTTACTGAACACGTGATTAAGTTTTTCACCAAGTGATGCAAAAACTGCCAACTTATCTGTCCTCCAAAATTTTAAGGGCTTGATTTTTAAAATCTTCCCCTCTTTCGGCGTTAATTTTGCCGATTTTTTCTATCTTTTCCAGAAAATGCAACTTATTTTCGTAATTTAAAAGAACTTGTTGCGTTGTATCTAACGTGTATTTAACCGCCTGACGGGAAATACCGCGCATTTCTGCTATTTCGCCCAAAGAAAGGTCCAGCCCGAAATAATCTTCTATTGCTTGAGCCTGTTTCTCTGTTAAAAGCTCGCCATATATAGCATATAGGCGGTAATAAAGAAAGTTCTTGCCTTCCATATTGTTCCCCTGTAAAGGTTTTTTACTTTACACAGTATATTATATTTTAATAATTATGTCAAGCAATTTTTGCCTCCTTTAAATAATTTTATAAATAAAATTAATAGAAGAAAAAATTTAGCCATTCCCCATATTATCTTAAACACAAAAAAACACCCCTTTTCTAAGGGGTGAATATCGCATTAATCGACTTATAGCGCGATTTTTTATTGTTTATCATCATGTTTATGTGGCATATACATATGCATTAAAGATTTGGTATAAAAGTTGATACCAGCTTCCTCTTTACCCAAAATAAAGCCACGCGATTTAAAGAAAGCGTTGCCTTCTTGATTGTCTTTTTCGCATTCTGCAATTATACCTGCCGTCATTCTATTAACAGCTCTATTATATACTGCAACCAAAATAATACTGCCGTTAGTATCTCTTCTGAGGGTTGGAATAACGTAAATATAATCAAGCTTTAATATGCCGTGAGTAAGCGTGGTAGTTTTTGAATAACCTATAACTTCGTCGCTTTCGTTATCTATGCAAACAAGGTATTCTTCAAATTGAGTTTTTGCCAAAAAAGCCTCTTTTAAACGTTTGCTTTCTTGCTCCCCTTCGTGCAAAGATACCACTTTAAAAAGCTCTTCAATATATTTATCTTTTAATTCGGTTACTCTTACCATAACAGCCCCTAAATTTTGTTTGTTTTAAGTTTATTTATTAGATAATAATATTAACGTAAATGCCGTTTACAGGCTTATAGCCCCATTTTTGTTATTTATTTGCCCGTAGACCCAAAACCGCCTACGCCCCTTTCTGTTAACGATAATTCATCTTCTGTAAACTCGCAAGCAAGATAAGGAATAATTGCTATTTGAGCAATTCTTTCGCCCTTGTTAACCTTTTTAGTTTCACTAGAATGATTATGAAGAGCAACTATGATTTCGCCACGGTAATCGCTATCTATAACCCCAACCTTATTTGCAGGCGCAAGCCCTTGCTTGCATGCAAGACCGCTTCTTGCAAAAACTAGACCTACGTAGCCTTCAGGGATTTCCATGGCAATACCCGTTCCAACCATAACCGTTTGACCGGCATCAATTACCACATCTTCCTTATAATTATATAGGTCTGCGCCAGCAGCGCTTTTGCTTGAATATACCGGCGTGATAGCGCCTTCGTTAAGCTTACTAATCTTTACTTTCATAACAATTCCTTTGTAATTTATTTACCTTTTAAGTATACCATTTACTTATAAAAAAAACAAGCGAAAGAAAGCAAACTTTTTAATTAGTAACTTTAGCTCTTTCATATTATATATAATAATTAATTTTTATTTTGCCTAATACGGTTTATAATCAGCAATAAAAAATGCGTAGCCGTTTGGCTACGCATTAATTTGTTTATTATTAGTGATTGTGATTGTGACCAGCGTGTTCATCAGAGGTGCTTTCTTCGGGAATTAAATCTTCGTATGCTTTAGTGTTGTAAGAAACAACGTGTTCATCTTCGAAATAACCGTTGATAAGCATATCTGCAATCTTACCTACTTCTGTTGAAACAATGCTATTTAATTTGATTTCTCTGTACTTATATGCAAGAGAGTCTTTATTATTAAGCGCGGTTTCAAAAGCAGTTTGGTCAGCATAAAATTCTTCGCCAACTACCTTTGTGCAAAGAATGATGTGATAACCGAAATCGGTTGCAACCATTTCGATAGCGCCAGCACCATTAGCAACTACTCTTGCAGCAGCTTCAGCAAATTCTTTAACGTAAGTTGTTTTAGAATTATAGGGTGAATAGGTGTAACCAAGGTAAGAACCAAGAGCACCGGGGTCTGTATTGAACGCATATAGTAAATCGTCAAATGCAGCGCGAGCAGTATCATCTAAAGTAACGGTAGCTGTTAAGTTTGTTGTTGAAAGAGCTGTGCCAAGTAATGGATTGAAGTAATTTGTTAAGAAAGCATCCATACCCATTACGTTAGCTCTAACGTTTTCAAATGACCAAACAGTTTGTAAAACGCCGTTTTCGTCTTCTTCTTCAGAAGATGTTGCGCCGTAAACGTTACCTGCAAATTTAGATAATGTATTGTATGCAGCACTACCAGCTTCACTTACAAAGTACTTACTATCAAAAATAAATCCGTTAGTTGCATCGTAGTTACCGTAGCTTGAGTAAACCCAAGTTTCACGTTGATCTTTTGCTTGAATCTTTTCAAGTAAAGTGTTTCTTGCTGCAATCATATCTTCAGGAGTTGCGCCTTCTTTGCTTTTAGCTGCAGAAAGCTCTGCGCTTTGTTCGGTAGAGAAACCAATTAAAAGGTTAAGAACGTAACCGTATTTTTCTGCATAGGGATTACACAAAACAAAAGTATCTTTAGTAACAGCGTCTAATGCACTTTCGTAACCTTCAACGTTTGAACTATAATTTTCTTTTTGAGCATTATATTCTGCTTCGTATTGTTCGTAAACAGCTTTATTTGTAAGACCTGCTTCTGCCTCAACAACAAGTGAATCTTCGTATTTTGAAACGATTAAAGATTCATATTGACTCTTTAAGTTCTTTACAAAGTAAGAATATTCCATTGCTTTTTCTGCATTTTCTCTTACGTCTTGGCTTTCGTCTTCACCGATAATACCGTTTGTTTTAAGGTCCGCAATAGCTTTGTTGAAAGCTTTAATTCTTGCGTTTGTAGAAAGG
>JAFQBR010000275.1 GCA_017399665.1 Clostridia bacterium
ACGCTAATCTTTCTCTTTTGCGCGATAGATACGCGAACGAGTTTATTAACGCCAGGTGAAAGTTCATCTTTATTTTCTCTTGTGAATACTTTAACGTCTACTACAACACCGCCTTCACCGTGGGGAACGCGAAGTGAAGTATCTCTTGCATCTTTTGATTTTTCACCGAAAATAGCGCGTAAAAGCTTTTCTTCAGGTGTAAGATCGGTTTCGCCCTTAGGTGTAACCTTACCTACTAGAATATCGCCTGAATGAACTTCTGCACCTATTCTGATAATACCGTCTGCATCTAGGTCTTTAAGAGCATCTTCACCAACGTTAGTGATATCTCTTGTGATTTCTTCTGCACCTAGCTTGGTTTCTCTTGCTTCGGTGTCGTATTCTTCAATGTGGATTGAAGTAAATATGTCGTTTTGAACTAGTTTTTCTGAAAGAAGTATAGCATCTTCGTAGTTATAACCTTCCCAGGTCATAAAGCCAATAAGGATGTTTCTACCAAGAGCAAGTTCGCCGTGAGAGGTTGCAGGACCATCTGATAAGATGTCGCCCTTTTCAACTCTGTCGCCAGCAAATACGATAGGTCTTTGGTTAAGGCATGTGCCTTGGTTAGATCTTTCGAATTTTTTAAGTTTATATACGTGTTCAACACCGTTATCATCTCTAATAACGATTTCATCACCGCTTGCGCGAACAACAGTACCGCTTTGTTTAGCGATTACCATTACGCCTGAGTCGTAAGCAATTTTGCCTTCAACACCGGTAGCTACGATAGCGTTTTCGGGTTGAAGTAGAGGAACTGCCTGACGTTGCATGTTAGAGCCCATTAGCGCACGGTTGGTATCGTCGTTTTCCAAGAAAGGAATAAGAGCGGTAGCAACTGATACTAATTGCTTTGGTGAAACGTCCATATAGTCGATTTCATCACGGGGAACTTCAGTAATTTCTTCACGGCGACGGCAAGATACACGGTGGTTTACAAAACGTCCGTCTTCACCGATAGGTTCGTTTGCTTGAGCAACGGTGAAAGCATCTTCTTCGTCAGCGGTTAGGTAATCTACTATATCTGTTACCTTACCTGTTTCTTTATCTACTCTTCTGTAAGCAGATTCGATAAATCCGTATTCGTTAACCTTAGCAAAGGTAGAAAGTGATGTAATAAGACCAATGTTCTGACCTTCAGGTGTTTCGATAGGACACATTCTGCCGTAGTGTGTATAGTGAACGTCACGAACTTCGAACGTTGCGCGTTCTCTGTTTAGACCGCCAGGACCTAATGCAGAAAGTTTTCTCTTATGAGTAAGTTCTGCAATGGGGTTTGTTTGATCCATGAACTGTGAAAGTTGTGAAGAACCGAAGAATTCCTTAATAGCAGAACTTACGGGACGTACGTTGATAAGAGATTCGGGAGTAATTTCTTTACCCGTGGGGTCTAAAGTAGACATTCTTTCTCTTATAACTCTTTCAAGTCTGGTAATACCAATTCTGAATTGGTTTTGTAATAGCTCGCCAACTGAACGAACACGACGATTGCCAAGGTGGTCAATATTGTCGATTGTGCCAATTCCGCTTGCTAAGTCAATATTTATAGATACGGTTGCAACGATATCGTCTACCGTAATGTGTTTATGATTAAGTTTTTCAAGTAAAGGACGGATAATTTTCTTTTGTTCAGGAGTAAGCTTTTCGGGAACGCCAGCCTCTAAAATTTCGTAGAAACTTTGACAAGCGTCAACAAATCTGCTTCTTAAAACTTTACGCTTTTCTGCATTCTTCTTATCTTCTGCCTTTTCTTCTACACCTTCAGGTGTGTAAACTTCCTTTGTATAGTAAAGGTCGTTAATAGCATCCATATAGTGATCTGCAGCAGCTTCTGCGCCGTGAGCGTCAGCATATTCGCGAACTTCTTTAGAAAATTTAAGTACGGGATAATAAACCGTTTCAATTAAGCCGAAAGGTCTGGGTGAAACGCCAACAACAGCTTCAAAGTCAACCGTGTTGTTTGCGATTATTTTATGACGTTTTCCTTGAGCTAAAACGAATACTTCGTTAATACCGCTGTTTTGAACTGCTTTTGCCTGTTCAAAGGTAATAACTTCGCCCTTAGATACCAATACTTCGCCATCTTCATTGATGATGTCTTCGAAAGCCGTTTGGCCAACAAGACGAACCCCCATGTTAAGGCGTTTGTTATATTTATATCTACCAACCTTAGCGAGGTCGTATCTCTTGCAATCAAAGAAAAGGTTTTTAAGGTGTTGCTTAACAGCTTCATCTGTAGGAACTTCGCCGGGACGAAGTCTTCTGTATAATTCAAAAAGACCTTCGTTTTCGCTCTTTGCAGTATCTCTTTCCATGGTTGCTAAAATCATGGGGTTGTCTGCAAATAGTTCAGCAAGTTGCGTATCAGTACCAAAACCTAACGCTCTTAATAATACAGTAGCGGTAAGCTTTCTGGTTCTGTCTACGTGAACCCATAAAACGTTTTGTGAATCCTGTTCGTACTCAAGCCATGCACCGCGGTTAGGGATAACCGTTGTGTCAAACAACTTTTTACCAGAGCGGTCTAAAGTTACGCCGTTATAAACGCCCGGGCTTCTAACTAGCTGAGATACTACTACTCTTTCAGCACCGTTAATAATGAACGAACCCGTTTCGGTCATCTTGGGAAGCTCGCCCATGAAAACCTCTTTATCCATAACTTCGCCTGTTACCTTGTTAACAAGACGCACCTTAACACTTAACTTAACAGCATAGTTAACGTCCCTGTCTCTACACTCTTTTTCGCTATACTTGGGTTCTGTTGCCAAAGTATGGTCTAAAAAGTAAAGTTCGAAGTGATCAGAGAAGTCGGTAATGGGGGAAAAGTCTTCAAATACTTCTTGAATACCCTCATTAATAAACTTTTCGTAAGAATCCTTCTGAATCTCGATTAGGTCGGGGATAGGTTGAACTTCTACTGTTCTTGAAAATGTCTTTCTTTCAACCTTGCCAAATTTTTCCGTCCGCAAATTTCGTGTCATCAATACACTCCTTTTTTTCAAAAAAATGTAAAATACATCTTGCTTTTCTTGCCCGTTAGGTGTATAATACAATTGCTTTGAATTTTACTCCATTTTTGGCGCATTTTCGGGCCCGTTTTGTGTGAAAAATCATAAAAAACGGCATAATGCGACAATTATAGAATTATAGCATTTTACTATTATAATGTAAAGTAAACAATATGTCAACCAAAAAAAGTATTTTTAACAAAAAATTTTAGTATAATTTTATAAAAATTATGTCGCAAAATAAATAAAAACAATTTCCGCCTTCCTTTTGTTGAATTTTAGGCAATTTAAGGCTTTAAAATTGTTTTTTTGAGGTTTTTATGAGAATTGATAAATTTTTAAAGGTTTCCCGCATATTAAAAAGAAGAACTGTTGCAAACGACGCCTGCAACGGCGGAAGAGTTTGCGTTAACGGCAAAGAGGTTAAGCCCTCTTACAATTTAAAGGTAGGCGACGTGGTAGAGCTTCGCTTTGGCGGTGGCACGCTAAAATTTCGCGTGCTTCTTTTAAAGGAAACGGTAAAAAAGGAAGAAGTAGGCACTTTATACGAAATAATCAACGAATAACCGCTCTTTTGCAAAATTATTTGATTGCTAACGTGCGCGCGTGCGTATGTGCGTATATTATTTAATGTCAAACGAGCAAACTTCACAGCAGAACAAGCAAGGTGCAACAACAATGTATATAAAACAGGCAGAAATTTTAGGAAAAGCGGTAGAGGTTACCGTTGATAGACCGCTTGGAAGTTATCATCCTAGCCATCGCGATATTTGTTACCCTGTAAACTACGGATATATTGAAGGAATTTTGGGTGGCGACGGAGAATGGCAAGACGCTTATATTTTAGGTGTAGACCGACCTGTTGAAAAACTCAAAGGTAAGGTAATTGCAATTGTTTTAAGAAAAAACGACAACGAATGCAAATGGATTGTAGCTCCTTGCGACAGCACGTTTACAAAAGAGGAAATTTTAAAAGCAATAAGCTTTCAGGAAAAATATTTTGAAATTGAAATTATTTGCTAGCTTATTTTTTAGGCTTTTTCGCGATTGCCTTTTTCTACAAAATGGTGTATTATATATTTAAGAATTTTAACCTTATAAATTCAAACGGAAGAATATAGTATTATGACAAATAATTGTTTAAACAAAGAAGTGAATATTACCGCCATAATATGCGGAGCAGGTAAAGGCAATCGTTCTGGCCTTACTGAAAATAAAATTTTTGCCGTAATGCCAAATGGAAAATGCGTGTTGGAAAACGCTGTTTACCCTTTTGATAAATGTGAAAGAGTAAACCAAATTGTAATAACGGCAAGCAGTGAAGATTTTTTAAAGGTGCAAAATATTGCAAAAAACTTTGAAACGCCAACAACCGTCGTTTTAGGCGGAAGCACTAGAACACAGTCCGTTCAAAACGCAATAAGCGCATCCTTAGGTGACTGCGTTTTAATTCACGACGGAGCGCGCCCTTATCTTGAAGAAAGTGCCGTTAATGAATGTATAGACGCACTTATTGCTAAAGGTAGCGCCATTTTATGCGCGCCCTGCACCGACACTGTAATTCAACTTGATAGCGAAGGATTAATCGAAAGCTCTTCACGCGAAAACAAGCTTTTAGCACAAACACCACAATGCTTTTATAAAAAAGAAATAGAGTTTGCCCTTTCACAAATTAAAGAAGGGGAAAACTTTACCGACGAGGCTGGTGTTTTTTGTAAATACGTAAGAAAACCCTACCCTGTTGTAAATAATGCCAACAATAAAAAGCTTACGTACGCAAGTGATTTTTCTTTTAGTAACGAGCTTCGCGTCGGCACAGGCTTTGACCTACATACGTTAGTAGAAAACAGAAAGCTAATTTTAGGCGGTATAGAAATTCCGCACACAAAAGGTCTTTTAGGCCACAGCGACGCAGACGTTTTAACCCACGCTATTATGGATGCTATTTTATCTGCGCTATCTCTTCGCGATATTGGATATCACTTTAGCGATAAAGATAACGCATATAAAGATATTTCTAGCCTTGTATTGCTTGAACGAGTTATGCAAATGATAAATGAAAAGGGTTATAAAATCAATAATCTTTCCGCCGTAATAATGGCACAAAAGCCAAAGCTTTCACCCTTTGTTCCCAGCATTACCGCAAACCTTGCTAAATATTTAAATGTGAATGAAAGCGCAATCGGCATCACCTGCACTACAACAGAAAAAATTGGTATTGTTGGCAGAGAAGAAGGAATTGCCGTACAGGCTTTTTGCTCACTTTTACCCATAAAATAGTGCGATAATCGACTTATAGAGGCATTTTTATAAAAAACAAACTTAAACAAATTTATTAACAAAGCAAAAAACAATATGGAATGCATTTATGCTATAAAAAATCCTTTTTTAAGAATATAAAAACCATCATAAGTGTAAATCCGCACCAAAAGAAAAAGACCGATAATCGGTCTTTTTTGTTTTGTTTTATATTATTTAATAAAAAAGTATGCCTATAGGTCGATTATCACCATATTAAGGCTTTTTTAGCATACTTATCTGTTTTACTTCCATATAAACTATGGTAAGTAAACCTTGATTATTTGCATGTTGCCTTGCAATGTGTATTCATTATAATGGGCGGGAATAAAATAACTGTCGCCAGCTTTTATCTCTTCACCCTCAATTAACCCCTGCCCAGCCACACAGGTAACGCAGTTAAATGAAGAATGATCAAGGCTAATTTTTACGCTGTTATTAACATCAAGTTTTTCAGCGCAAAAGTAAGCGCATTCACCCAAAACTCCGTTAGAAAATTCGGGTGCAACGTAAGGCTCTAATTTAGACACCTTAAACGCCTTTTCTAAATGCAATTCTCTTCCCCTTCCATAGTCATAAAAACGGTAAGTTAAATTGCTATTTTGTTGAATTTCACAAATTAAGCATCCGCGCCCGATGGCGTGTACAGTTCCTGCCGGAATAAAAAAGCAATCACCTGCTTTTACTGGGCAAAAACGCAACAAATCAGTTAAAGTATTGTTTTTTACAGCATCTTCAACTTGCTTTTGCGTGTAAAAATCCTTAAAACCCAAATAAATACCTGCGCCCTCTTCCGCTTCCACAACGTACCACATTTCCGTTTTTCCAAGAGAGTTTTCATTCTTTAAAGCATAATCGTCGTTAGGATGAACCTGAACGGACAAAAAGTCCTTCGCATCAATCATCTTCACAAGCACGGGAAAATGGACGAAGCTATTTACTTTTTCGCCCAAATCTTCGCTACTTACGCTTTCTTTTAAGGTTTTACCGTTTTGTAAACGGGTAAGTCCTGCTTCGTGAAAAGAAAGTTCCCAGCTTTCAGCACAAATTGCGTTTTTAGTAATTTTACCGTATTTTTTTATTAATTTTTCTCCGCCCCAAACGTAGTCTTTACATTCGGGAATTAATTTTTCTATTTTCATACTTTTTTACTTTTTAATTTTTTTTATTAATTTAATTTTTTTGTATACATTTTGCAAAAGGCTTTACATCCACCTCTCCATAAAGTTCCTCGTAATCTTTACCCAAAAAACAAGCAAAAGTAGAAATTGTATCAAAGCCTTGACTGCGATATTCCTCAATATCTTCCTTCATTTTGCTCTCGTTTAAAATAAATTTTACAGGCGGTTTTTTCCAATTAGAATAAAGTGAGTTATCGTACCAATATTCAAGCACCTTTTTAGGTCCGCTACCAAAAAAATTTATAAGCGGAGCTATCATTTGCTTTTCGCGCGCTATAAGCTCGGAAGCATTTTCACCCGTTGCCGTATATTTTTCAAATGGCGCGTATTCAAGAAAAACACCATTTTCTGGTTTTACGCAAACGGGAGGCACAATAGTATCCATATATGCAAGGTATGCAAGCCGAGCATTAGGAATATACTTCTTTATCTCTTGCAAAATTCTATTTAAAACAAGTAATTGCTGATCAGATGGAGATAGTTTTTTACACTTTTCACAATTGCAATAAATTTGATGCGCGTCATCCATCCAAAAATAAAACCTTGGACTGCTTCCGTAAAGAGCAAGAGCCAATTTTGCTGCGCGCTTTGCAACTATTTCAAGAGCCTCTTCGTTTGAAAAACAAAAATTCCAGTCCTTTGTTCTATTTCCGCCCTCTTCCATTCTAAAATATTCGGGATGTTCTTCAAATAATTCTCTAGGCATTAAAAAACCAGCTGAATGAATTTCATATTCAATCTCAAGTCCGCGTGCTTTTGCGTAATCAATTAACTCGCGATAATCAGGGTTTTCCATCTCTTTGATTAATTCTTTTAGTGAATCAACCGCTTTTATTCCACCCCAAGGATGAATACCCAGCGTATCAATACCCGCATCAACAAGCCTATCAATCCAATCCTTGGATAGTTCATCTGGATGAATTATCATGCTACTATGCATAATTACTCTCCTTTTGCCTAATATACGTATTTATTTTTTATAATCTAATTATAGCACTTTTTTTATTTTTTATCAATAAAAAGTAGCCACCTTTACACTTTGTTGTTCCTTTTTTAAAAACACCAATAAAGGTCAGTTTAATTATCAAATACAACTAAAAATATATAAAAAAGTCGCGATATAGGTTGATTAACGCGACTTTTGATATTTTTTAACTAATATACGGAATAAGCAAGTTTAACAGATAAAAAAGTATTGGTATTGTTAAAACAGATAAAAGCGTACTGCCTAAAGTGCAGGTAACAGCGCTGTGCGTATCGCCACCAAATTGATCAGCAAAGGTTGTTGCAAGCGACGCAGTTGGTACGGCAAACGCAATAAAGAAAGCATAGATAGCATCTACTTCAATGTTAAGTGCATTTATTACTATAACCCCAATAGCAACTGAAACAACAGGCATAACAATTAATTTAATCAACGAAACGTAATAAACAGTTTTGCTGTTAAATAACGATTTTATGGGTACGTCGGCAAGTTTTATGCCCAAAATCATCATTGAAAGCGGAGTTACAATGTTTTTAAGCCCGTCAGAAAAGGTTACAACTTCAGGAATATATTTTTTAATTCCTATCAAGTTTAAAACTATGCCGACGGCAAATGCAATAACAACAGGATTTATTACCGCCTTTTTAAAGCTAATTTTGCTTTTATCGCCAGAAATTAAATACGCGCCCATTGTGTAAAGCATTATGTTGTTTATAATGTTAAACACCACAGCAACGGAAACAATAAAGGGATTATCTTTAAAAACAGCCATTGCTAAAGGGATACCCAAAAAACCGTTGTTAGAAAAGGTCATTGCAAAGCGCATAACTCCGCGCTTTTTTTCTTCTTTTTCCTTTGCGGCGAGCAATACTGTTAAAAAGAAAAATGCAAAAGTTATAATAATGCAAAACACAACGGCAGTTATGGCGGTTTTTGCAAACGATTTTGTAAGCTCTATACTTACTGTGCTAGACAAGATTAAAAAAGGCATACCAACATAGGTCAAAACCTTAGAAAGGGCTAAGCTTTCACCTGTCTTTAACAATTTGCTTTTTACAAGTATAACTCCGGGTACGGCATAAGCCACAAAGAGTAATACGTTTTTAAGCATTATCCATAATGCGTCCATACAAACAATTCTCCTTGCTCGTTATTATACCACGATTTTACATATTTATCAACCTTTAATACTAACTAATAAAAAACCTCTCTCTTTATTATTTAAGATTTTTTTTGTTTTTCTTTTTGTAAAAAGTGTGTATATAGGTCGATTATCTTGCTTTTTGTTTATTTTTACAAACAACTGTTGCGACCATTAAAAGCGCCAAAGATGCAAATTGTAAGCTAGCGTTTATGCTTGAATTACAACCACCACTATTTTCAACAACTTTTTGAACAGTTAAGGTTTGAGTATATAAACCAATTGGCATTTCCTTATAACAGATAACCTCATATCTATCATCATATTCTACGCATTGCTCTACCGTGCATTCCAAAACATATTCTTTGCCTGAATAGTTAACAAAAATAACCTCTAACTTATCGCCAACAGCAAGGCTTTGTGCGCTCTTGCTTCCTTCAGCTAAATCCTTTGCATACATAGGTAGTTCTTCTGCAAAATCGGCATGATTGTTAGTTTGTCCAACGTAGCCGTTAAAAGTTCCTTCGCCAAATACGCCAAAAGTCCAATACCAACCAATAATACCGTGATCTCGAAGAGCCTCGTTGAAGAATACGCTTGTATTTCCGCTACCAGTATTTACTGTAGTGTTATAAGCACCCATCCACTTTAAAACTTCCGGGAAAGTCTGTTCATTTGCGGTATTTAAGTTTGCTGTTGGAATTTCGGGCAATACTTCTTTCATTTCTGCAAGTATTTGAAGATTAAATGAAATTACAACTATTTGCTTTTGAATTTGATGCTCGTAAATCTTTTCTTGCAAAACAGAAACTATTTCTTTATTAGAAGACTTAATTTCAAACACTAAAACCACGTCTGATTCTTTTAATGTGGAAACAATATCATCAAAACAAGGTATTTCTTCTTCACCATAAAGGTCAAGCTTAAACTCTTGAATTTCTGCCAATGTTCTGCTTTCCACAGTACCAGATCCGTTTGTAGTGCGGTCTAAGGTATTGTCGTGCATCATAACGATTTGCTTATCTTTTGTTAAATAACCGTCAAACTCAACGTGGGTAGCGCCCTTTTCAATAGCCGCACGCAAACCGCTAACAGAGTTTTCGTTATATTCGTTAGGTAATCCCCTATGCGCAATATTAAAGGGCGTTCTTGTATAACCTTTTTTGTATTCTCTTAAAACGTCGTATGCCTTTGCGTAGTCACTAGTTACAATACCATACGCACCGCTATTTATACATTCATTTAGTAAAATGCCCGAATCATCAGTAACTCGTACCCAAACAGTTTTTAATCTTGCCTGAATGTAACGAACGTTTGTAATAGTTGCCATTGACTGAGGTATTACCGCAACGATAGCCTGATTTTCTTGCGTTGTTTTTACTACACGGTAAAGATCCGTTCTACCTTTATATTCAACAGCTCCTCTCACGTGTGAACATCCACTCGCACTCTTTACTTTACTGATAAGCTCCGGTTTAGTAGAAATGATAGCAATATCTAAAACAGAATAGTTTTTAGTAATCATTTCTATGAAGGCATTTGCGCTTTCTTCGCTTTCTATTCTAACCATAAATAGGACCTGACTACCCAGCTCGCTTTTATGAAGAGTGACAAAATCGCTTATAACTTCACCGTTTTTATCTACTACGTTAGCATTTTCATCAAAGCTAACTATAATATTAGAGGGCTTGGCGCTACTTTGCTTAACCGCCTCAAGTTCTTCCTCCGTTTCGATTTCGGTTACAACGGTAGGCGCGTTAACAATCAAAGTGTTTGCTTGATAAGAAGAGACTATTTCGTTGTTGTTTTCTAACGCTTTTACTTTAGTTATGCCTTGCATAGGCAATAAGGTTAAAGTTAACGCAAAAATAAAAATTAAAGCTAGAATTTTTTTCATAGTTTTCCCCTTTTATTTATATAATTATATAATGTTATTTTTATTCTAGTTTAAAAAAAACTTATTGTCAATATAGCCCATCCATTTTAAGCTAATATTTTTGATATTTTATACGAAATTTTATTTTTTTTATTATCTTTTAAGAGTTGCTATGTGGCTATTTTTTAAGAAAAACATCTTCAAGCGCCCTATTAGTTTTAACATAACAAAATACCTTGTTTTACCCATTAAATTCAAACTTGAAAAATGCGCAAAAAACAAAATTGTACACGGTTAAAAAATCAAAAAACATACGATAATCGACCTATAGATAGATTTTTAATTAAAAACTGTATAATAGCCAACTAAAAAAAATAAAAACGCTTGGGCATTACCAAGCGTTTTTTGTTTTTTTTATTTTAGTGGCCTGCAGCTGCTGCTAGTTTTCTTATAAAAGCAACCTCTTCAACAGAAATTGTTTCGTCTACTGCCAAGAAGCAAGCACATAACGTTAGAACTTTTGCTTTTAATTTAACGTCTAAACTATCAACAACAGTATTTACAGCATTAACCATCTCGTTTGTAGCGTAAGGTTGAACAAGTTTCAAAACAGCTTCCTTAGAAAGGCCAAAAATATCTGAGCAAAACTGCGCTTCAAGCGCTGTAAGCTTATTATCTACTGCAAGGCTTGTTGCAAAAAATGCAACCATAATAGATTCTCCCTTGCCGTCATCTGCATAGTCATTAAAAATTGGAAGTAGATCGCAAATGGCAGCTTTTGCCATACCTACTAAATTTTCGTAAGGCTCGTTAACTATTTCTTGTAATATTTTTTTAATTTCCATATTCGTTTTCTCCCGAATTTTTATAAACAGATTATAGCACAGCGTGATTTATTTTGTCAAGAATTGTAAAAGTTAAAAAAGATAGGCAAGGATAAAATTTGTTTTATCCCTGCCCTTTTGCTACTTGGTAATCAAAATAGCGGAAGTTTTTATTGTAAATAAGGTTTAGATGCGAGTTAGATTGACAAAAGCGAGCATTGACTGAAGGGAGTGTACTTCTTGCGTACATGACCGAAAGCAAGCACAAGCTTTTGCCGATATTCTAAAATAGCAAGTTTTACTGTAAATAAGTTTTAGATGCGAGTAAGACGAGGCGTTTTGTTTTTAACCGCAGGGAGCGTACTTTGTGTACGCAGGAATGTGGGTAAAAACAAAAGAACAAAGTATTGCGTAGCAGATAAAGTTTATTGTAAATAAGTTTTAGATGCAAGTTAGTGGCTTAAAAAT
>JAFQBR010000276.1 GCA_017399665.1 Clostridia bacterium
ATCCCGTTCTGAATGTGAAGGTAAGATAAATACTCCCGTGATTATAAATGTGATTTTTTATACCCTCTATATCCGTTTTTGAAAAACTAGTTTCTTTATTTGAAACTAAACAGTCTGCTAAATTGCTATTGGAGTGCTTTTCAAAAAAGTTATAATAATCTTCAGCGTTTTCATCGCTTATAGTATAAGAATTGCTATAAGGCAGGTCCGTTTCAAGCATCAAGCCAACTTTGTTCATTGCCGTAACTTGATGTGACATTGAACCGCCAGAGCCTATTTTGGCTTGTTCTGTACCTGTTACGTTAAGCCCAATACCCGTCCATATTTCAGAAAAGTCGTAATACTCACCGGTTGCCTTCATTATCGTTGTAGATGCAGCCATAGTCGCAGCAAAATTCCAACAATAACCAAGAGTATCTTGTGTTTGAGCATAAACTATATACTCATCTCGCATGCAGTACTCTGATGGCAGAGGTGAAGTATCGCCCGTTTTTGTGTTTGATGCGTAACTAATAATACCCTTAGGAAAAAGAGTAAAAATAGAGCAAAAGCCAAGCAATAGGGCGATTATCGAATACTTTTTATGTTTAATCTTCATAAAAATATTTCCTTAAATCTTCTTTCCGTCAGAAAATGCTTGTCCTACCTTTTTTCCAAAATCCCAATAAGCGTGCGTTATACCGTCGTAAATAATAGGGTCAAGCTTTTTAGCGTCTACTTTCCCATTTGCATCTAATATGCTTTCATCAGCAGAAAGATTTACTATCTCGCCAATGCAAATGCCGTCTTCGTTAAACTTAATAAGCTTGCACTCAACAGCCAAAGGAAGTTCGTCGATAATAGGTGCGTTTACGTGTTCACTTTTGCTTGCGTGAAATCCTGCTTTTATAAATTTATCGGGAACGTCATTAGCAGATACTATTCCAACGTAGTCACAGCTTACTAAAGTGTTTACTGTTGCAAAACTTACGGTAAAAGCTCCACTCTTTTTAATGTTAGAAGTGGTTTTATGGTCATCTGCTAAACAAACCATAACTTGGTTAGTATCGTAAATACCACCCCAAGCGGCATTCATAGCGTTGGGGTTACCATTTTCATCATAACTGCCAATAATTAAAACAGGCATTGGATAAAGACAGCTTTTTGCTCCTAAATTTTTACGCATTTTTTAGCTCCTTAAGTTTTTTTACTAATTTTTATTCAGCTAAGCTCTTAAACTGATAGCGATATAGCTCGGCATAAATGCCGTTTTGGTTTAAAAGCTCTGCATGCGTTCCGCGTTCTACTGCGCCTTCTTGAGTGATAACAATAATCTCGTCGGCATTTTTAATTGTAGAAAGTCTATGCGCAACGACTATTGTCGTTCTGCCCTCTGAAAGCTTTTCAAGGCTTTCCTGAATAAGCATTTCGGTAGCGTTATCTAAAGCGCTTGTTGCTTCGTCTAAAATAAGTATTGGGGGATTTTTTAAAAATGCCCTTGCTATTGAAACACGTTGCTTTTGTCCGCCGGAAAGCTTAACACCTCTTTCGCCAACGTAAGTGTCATAGCCATCGGGAAGAGTCATAACGTAGTCGTGAATGTTTGCAAGCTTAGAAGCTTGAATAATCTCTTCTTCAGTTGCATCTAACTTTCCGTATGCAATATTTTCTCTTATAGTACCGCCGTATAAGAATACGTCCTGCTGAACGATACCGATATTCTTTCTTAAATCAGTTAAAGACATATCGCGAACGTCTATACCGTCAATTAAAATTCTGCCCTTATCTATCTCGTAAAAGCGTGGGATTAAATTACAAAGTGTTGTTTTACCGCCACCTGAAGGACCAACTAGTGCAATGGTATTTCCCTTTTGAATATTTAGACACATATCGTCGATAATCAACCTATCGGCGGACTTTTTATCCGTTTCATCCAATTTTACGTAAGAAAAACTAACGTGGTCAAACTGAATATTTCCGGTTAATTTTTCCACCTTTACCTTTCCGTCAGAAAAGTCTTCGGGTTCAACCTCCATTATCTCGCGGAAACGTTTAAAGCCCGATAAGCCTTCTTCTACCTGCTCGAACAAGGTTACAAAAGTTCTTATGGGGTTAACAAGCATTGATATATATAAAATATATGCTGTCATTTCGCCCGATTTAATTATGCCAAGTGCAAAGAACACACCGCCTGCAACCAAGGTAATTAAGTAAAGCAAGTCTGTACATAAATTCATTGAAGTATGAAACTTGCTCATTACAAGATAGTTATTCTTTCTTGCCTTTTTAAACTGTTCGTTGGTTTGATTAAACTTTTCGATTTCGTGTTTTTCTGCCGTATAAGATTTAGATACTCTTATACCTGAAAGCGAGCTTTCTACTTCAGCGTTAATAAGCGAAGTCTTTTCGCGCGATTCACTAAATACTTCTAGCATCTTTTTACGCATTGATATTACAATTACAAACATAATGGGTATTACTAAAAATACGATTAGCGATAGCCATGGATTTATAGTTAATATCATAATTAGCGCGCCAACTATTGTTATTAGTGAAATAAATAGGTTTTCAGGGCCGTGGTGGGCAAGCTCTGCAATTTCAAATAGGTCGTTAACAAGCCTGCTCATTACAGAGCCAACTTTGGTTTCGTCGTAATAAGAAAATGGCAGTTTTTCAAGATGAGCAAATAGCTGAGCTCTCATATCGCCCTGCATACGCATACCTACTAAATGTCCCCAATAGCTTACGCTAAAGTTTAAAAATGCCTTTAGTAAAAATATTCCTAGCATTATTACGCCAAGGGTTACTACCGATTGCCATGCCCCGTTTGGCGCATGTATATCAATTATATCTCTTGCAATTTCTGGGTATATCAAATTACATACAGCCATAAGTAGCGCGCAAAACATATCGAACGTAAACGCGCCGACGTACGGTTTATAATATGATACAAACCCACCTAATAGGCTTTTTTTCTTTTTAGCCATTTTCTTCCTCCGTTAAATACTGTTTAAGACCGTAAGCTTCTATATCCTTGTTTATATATCCTATCCACTTGAGGTCATCTGCCGTTTTGTTTTCTATTTGGTCGTAAAGTTCAAGCGCGCGTTTATAAGCTAACGCGCTCGCTTTCTTATCCTTTAAATAACGCAAATTGTTAGTTGCAACCGTATAATGCTGATATGCTCTGACTCTTGCGCTTCTGCCCTTTTGCTCGCCAATTTTAACATACGCTTCATTTGCAGTTGAAATATATTCTTTAGCGCGTGGGTCACCTTTAGTAAAATAAAATTTACCTAATCTGCTGTTTGCATAAGCATAAGAATAAAGAGTAGAAAATTCATCTATCGCAAGCACTCGCTTATAAATGGCAATCGCTTGCAAATAAAACACTTCAGGAGAGTTATCTTCAGACACCCTATCTAAAGCATAATCTTCAATATTTTTAGCTATGTCAAATAAAACACCGGCATAAATATCATCGTATCGGGCGGGATTTTTATCAGATAGCTCTTTTGCCATGGCACAGATATTTTGTATAAGCTCATACTCAAAGCTTAAAGGATTATATTCTTTATTTGTTCTGATATTAAAGCAGGCGTAATACTTTGCAGCAAAAATATAATCCGCAATTTCACTTTCTTCTTCGTCACCTGCCTCTATTCTGCTAAGCAACACTTCGTATGCTTTTTTATAATATAAAGCCTTTTGACTGTCTACTGCAAAGCACCAAGCCATCTGCATATAGGCGCCGGAAAGTCTTCTTGCGTGTTTTTTTGGATTTATTTCAAACAGCTTTTCAAACTCTTCAACGCTTTCCTTTGCAAACTCAAAAACCTTTTCTTTATAATCGTTTTTACCATAAGCAAGTGAAATGTTATAGCTTAACTTTGCCTTGTTTAAAGAATTTTCTTCGCTTG
>JAFQBR010000277.1 GCA_017399665.1 Clostridia bacterium
ATTCCGCTACCTGTAGCCGTTGAAAAGGCTAATGGGCTTTGATTCGTAAAGGTCAATGCCGTTCCACTAACACTTACCCCCCTTAAATACAACGAAAGGTTTATAGTTGCGTTAGTACCAAAATCTGCTTTGCACTGTGCTACGTTTAATTTGTAGTAAACGGTTATAGAGCCACTCTCTGCTTGCTCACTATTTGCAACGAATCCGTCTTCATTAAACTCAAAACATTCCATTTCGCCATCAAAAGTAAGGTAATCATCTACGCTATAAATGGGGCTTGCCGACAAAGTGCCTGTTGCACCCGTAGATAAAACGTCTTGAACCAAAGACCAACTAGAAAAGCCGATACAAATCAAGCTTATAAGTGAAACTATGGAAAGAAAATAATAATGAAATCTTATTCGCTTCATTTTTTCGGCCTCCTTAATTTTTTTGTGAGTATTTTGTGAATAAAAACCGACGCGAATTTGGCTTTTACCCTTTGCAGTAGAATACTGCAACCTATTCCCTCACTTTTATATATACTTTATTATATACGCGTACGCGCGAGTTGTCAAGCATAAAAACAGCTATTTGATAAAATTGTGAAAAAACTTTACACATTGTTTTCACCAATTTTCTTGCTTTAATATTGTATGTTTTTAAGGGGTATTTTTGCAATTTTACCCGCTTTTTGCGCAATTTTTTTACAAATTTTGTTATTTTTTTACTATTTTAGCCCTAACACTTGACTTAATCTGCTTTTTATACTAAAATATTTATGTTATGAAAAAATTTACTGCGCTAACAATTTTATTTACCGTTGCGCTTTTGGTCTGCTTGCCTTTTGCAAGCGCGCCAAAAACTGCTAATGCAGAAACAATTACCGGCGCTAAGCTTGAATACTTTGAGCTTAACGACCCCAAATGCGTTTGGCGCGACGGCGAAATAGTATATATTGCAGAAAAGGAGCTTATCGTTATTTATCACAACGATACCTACAAAAAAGTCCCGCTAGAGGGCTTTTCGGTGGAAAGTATTGCAAAATGCGGTAATCACTTGTTGATTTTATCTTCTTCTTGTCTTTACTCGCTTAACCTTGCTACCTTTGAATGCGCTTTGCTTGACTACCCCGATAATGCAAACGTAGACTTTACTAATATTGCCTCTTTTGCAGTAAACGGTAATCACTTTGCGGTATGCAATAACGATAGACGTATTCTTATTTTTGAAGTTACCGATAGCGAAAACTTCCTTTTTAATCTTAAGTATAGCGACGAGCTTGCCGTTGACTGCTCTTCTCAGCTTGCTTTAACCGAAGAACTTTCGGTTTACTATTTCAGCACGACTCAAAAAGCTATTTACTACCTAGATAATGAGGCTGGAATGCAAGGTAAATACACTAAAATAGAGCTTAACAACGTGGACTGCTTTGCTTTCGATTCTACTTTCTACTACAAAACTAACGACGTAATTTATTCACTAGGCAAAAGCCTTAAAAACGATAAACCTGTTCAGGTGGTTGATTTAACTAAACTTGGTATCACTAACAGCGGTGACTTCTTTATTAGTGGCGATAAAATTCTTATTTGTAATACAGAGGGCGATGCTGTTTTAGAATATAGCATTTCAGATGCTAGGTTAACAGGCTTTGAAGTAAGCTTTACTAAAATCAGCCTGCCAGAAGGATTTGAAATTAAATTTAATCAAAATCCGCAGTTTGTAACTATTACGGAAGGTACAAAGCTTTACAATATTGACCTTAAAAATTCCTTCGAAAAAAATTATTTTGTCTTTTTAGCTGAAAAAGGCTATCACACACAACAAAAAACTAACGATTATTTAGTCGTTTCAGAGGTTTCTAACGCATACTACTTGATTACCGGCGACGTTGTGGCGCTTGTTCTTAAAGAGGACTTTACTCCGCAAACAATTCCACAAACAAGTAAAAATACCGTTGAATATTTAACTTCTAGCGCAACACTTTACCTACAACCAAGACTGACCGAAGAATTTGCTAGCTTTAAGGTTGCAAAGTTCGACCAAGTTCAAGTTCTTTATTCAATCATTCTTTCTGGTGTTGAATATTCACTTGTTTCAGTAAATAACAGTAAGGCTTTTATTCCATCAAGTTTTTTAGTTCCCTCACTTAAAGTCTTACCTACTTATCACGATTTCGAAACGGCTACCACAATCAATAAATCAATTACCGTTTATACCGATAAAGATTTAACTACCGCTAAAGAAAGCTTGCCCGCAAGAACTCAAGTTATTGTTCTTGAAAAGCAAGGCGATATTTATAAAATTTCTTACGGCGAAAAGGTTGGCTATATTTCAGCAAGTAATTTAGCAAAGCGTGGCTCTACTACTAATAAAATTGTTATGGTTGTTATTATCTTAGCATTTTCACTTTTAGTTACTGCGCTATTTTTCGAAAAGAAATACCTTTTTATTAAAAAGCTAAAAAAACTTAAATAAGGCATAAGTAATTATTAAAAAGTGGCGTTTATCGGCTTATAGCCACACTTTTTTGAAAAACGTTTAAACAAAAATATAAAAATAGAGCGTATTCCTTTTTTAGAAATACGCTCTTTTTTTTACGTTTATTGTCATTCTGTAATTTTTAAGCGAAAGAGATTCTATCGCCTAACGGCTCCAGAATGACAAGCGAGAATAAACACCAACTTTATTTCCGTCATTCTGAGCGAAGTGATAACGCAGTCGAAGAATCTAAGCTGTTAATCCACTTGTGATTTAGGTTTGTGTAATTTTAAGTGAATGTACCTTAGTAAATAAGCAAAGCCAAGTACCATTAATAAAAATAATACTATCCAAGAAAACGCGCCAAGCTGTGGGTAATTTCCAGAAGTAAAATCGCCGGGAACAAAGCCGAATATTTTTGCCTGCGAATAAAAGTTTAAGAAAAAGTATGGGTAAGG
>JAFQBR010000027.1 GCA_017399665.1 Clostridia bacterium
GCTCTATACGCTGACATATACAAAATCTACCGCCAGGAACAAGCAACCTTTTTGCCGTTTGAATAATCTCCTTTTGAGTGATTTCACATTCGTGCCTACAAATGGCAATATGGGAAGATAAGTTCTTTTCTCCGCTATCCTTTTTCTTATACGGTGGATTGCAGGTTATAAGAGAAAAGGTAGAATTAAAGCTTTTGGGGGCATCTTGAAGTCTACCGCGAACTAAAGAGAATTTTTCTTGCAAGTTATTAATTTGAATGCTTTTTTCAGCTAAAGCACAAAGCTCTTCTTGAAGTTCAAACAATGTAACGCTTTGCACTTTATTTAAATTAAGTCCATAATAATGAAGCCCAACTATGCCACTTCCCGCGCAAAAATCCGCCACCTTCTCACCTTTTTTGCAAGATGCAAACCTAGAGAGCAAAATACTATCCGACGTAAAGCGGTAATAGCGTTTATCCTGCACTATTTTTAAATTGTTAAGCATTAAATCTTCGGTTACTTCAAAAACTTCTTGCATAATAATTCCTTTATATAAATAAGGTGTAAGATTTTATTTAATGTAAAAAGAACTTCTTAAGGGAAGTCCTTTTATATGATTTATATTAATTTAATAAGGTAAGCTTTATATAAATAAGTAGGCAAGCACAAGCTTTTGCCGATATAACGAACAAGTTTGACTTATTGTAAATAAGGTTTAGATGCGAGTTAGTGGCTTAAAAATGCGGATTTGGCGAAAGGCACGTACTTTTGCGTACGTAACTGAGCCAAAACGTAAATTTTTATGCCAATAACGAAGTAGATAAGCCTTATTGTAAATAAGGTTTAGATGCGAGCAGTTGGCACAAACAAGGAGTATTTTGCGAAGGAGGTTTACTTGGCGTAAACAACTGAGCAAAAACGTAAATTTTTATGCCAATAACGAAGCAGATAAGGCTTATTGTAAATAAGGTTTAGATGCGAGCAGTTGGCACAAACAAGGAGTATTTTGCGAAGGACGTTTACTTGGCGTAAACAACTGAGCAAAAACGCATCTTTTTGCGACAAATGCGAAGCAGATAAGCCTTATTTTTAGTCTTCGCGGAAAGCCTTTTCAGCCTCTAACTCCTCTTTTGTTAGTTTTTCATCTTCGGTATTGGCTTTAATACTCTTTAATTCTTCTAGCTTATAGTCTTTATAAAGCAAGCTACCGTCTTTTGCCTCAATTTTAACCTTGACGTTATAAGTGAGCATATTAACGGAAATAACAACCCCTTTACCGTCGGGCGCAACAACGTCGCTACCAATTTTGGGCATTTTTTTGTATACGTCTTTATAATAATCGTTTTCGTAAGCTAAACAGCACATAAGTCTACCGCAAAGCCCGCTTATTTTAGAGGGGTTAAGTGATAGTCCTTGAGTTTTTGCCATTTTGATAGAAACCTTTTTAAAGTCCGACATACAGCTAGCGCAACAGCAAGGTCTACCGCAGGGCGCAATACCGCCAAGCAGTCTTGTTTCGTCGCGAATACCAATTTGGCGAAGCTCTATTCTTATTCTAAAAACGGAAGCAAGGTCTTTTACTAAATCACGGAAGTCGATTCTGCCAGGCGCTGTAAAGTAAAAGATAATTTTACTGCCGTCAAAGGTATATTCTGCGTTAATAAGCTTCATATCAAGCCCACGAGCAAGTACCTTTTCGTTGCAAATTTTTAAAGCTTCAGGGGCTTTTTCTTCATTCTTTTTAAGTCTTTCAATATCGGCTTGAGTTGCCTTTCTTATAATAGGTTTTAAGGGTTGAACGATTTCTTTATCGTCTACTTCTTTAACTTCTATAGAAACAGTACCGAATTCAACACCGCGCGCGGTTTCAACAATAACTCCGTCGCCCTTAGCAAAAAGCTCTTTACCGGGCGCAAAGTAATAAACCTTTGCGGTATTTTTAAATCTTATTCCTACAATTTTTGCCATCTGTATTTCTCCTCTAGTATGGAAAGCAATATACTGTCTGTAATCATATTGACGTTGCCGTTAAAGTATAAAGCGCGCTCTGCAAGGTTAACCTTTTCTATTATAGCAAGAGCTGATGCGCACTTATAAATTTCGCAAAGTTCTTTTATATTTTGACTGCCACTACCCGTTGTATGACATCTTACAACGCCGTTTAGCACCCTTTTTAAACAGACTAAAAATTCTTTTATATTGTCTTTATCTATTTTACAAGCAAAGGAAGAAACCTCTTTGCTTGACTTCATCTCTTTTAGTAAAGTAAAAACAAACTCTTCGCTGTTTTTACCCTTTTCTTCATTATAATATTCTAACGCTTTACCTGCAGACCCATCTGCAAATGAAATGGCGCGTTCAAGTCTTTCTCTATCGGGGCAAAGCTCTTTAAGTCCATCCAATAAATCACTTTCACTAAAGGGTGGGATTTCAAGCTTTTTAACCCTTGACTTGATTGTGGGAAGTAATGCGTTTTCGTTTTCTACGCCTAATAAAATGAATACGTTTTTGGGCGGTTCTTCCAAAGTTTTTAAAAGTTTATTTTGAGCAGATAAATTCATGCTAGCCGTATTAAATAGCGCAAAAACACGTTTTTCACTCTCTATAGGCTTAATATAAGTTTGAGCAATAAGCTCGTCAATATCCCCTGTTAAAATTTTACCGCCTGCCGTTTTAGGATAAAAGGTTACGTCTGAATGAGTACCTTTTTCTATAAGCCTACACATACGGCATTGGTCGCAATAGCTTTCGCTATTTTCGCAAAGTATAATTTTTGCAGTAGCCTTAATAAAATATTCCAACGCCTTTTCATCTTCTAAACAAAGCGCATAAGCGTGCGAAAGCTGTGAGCGAGATTTATCGCCAAGTATGATTTTATAAGCCACTGTTTTTTTGAATAACTCAACCATAAAATTACACCTTTATCCTTTAACAACCTTCACTGTTTTTTCGCCGTTTTTTTCTAACACACCAAAAGTATTTGGAGCAGAAAGTAGCTCTATAGCATTATTATCAAACACTTCGCCCGCCAAAATTACAGGATAGCAAGGTGGAAAAACACCTGCGTTACAAGCGCAAATTCTTCCGCTAGCCTTTGTTAAAGGTATTTCTTCCGTTTTTGCTTTTCTTGCTAAGTTATAATCCATAGCTCGGCTTAATGCGGGAAAAGCCACGTTATTATTGATTGCTTTTTTATACTCTGCCTTTTTTAACGCTTCAGTAATTCTTTCTGCATCTGTTAAAGAAAAAGCAAAAGAAAGCATAAACAAAATATGATTTTTACAAGCAAGCTCGGCATAAATACCGTTTTCTTCTAAAAGCTCGCCAATTTTATTGCCGTCTGCTTTGCCGTTTAAGCAAAGGGTAAGCTTTAATATATCGTCGCAAGGCAAAACGCTTAAGCCTAAATCAACAATGGCTTCAGTTAGTTTTTGCTTTGCCAAAATAAATTCGTTATAATTTTTTTCTTTTAAGTCACAATATCTCTTCACACCGCTTTCTACACTAGCCATAATTAAATAGCTTGGACTTGTAGTTGAAAAGACAGAAAGCCCTTCTTCTACCCCCTCTATAAGCGAAGGATTATTGACGTTTAATATTGCGCCCTGAGTTAACGTTTGAAATGTTTTATGCGCGCCGTCTACCCAAATATCGGCGTAAGAGCCTGCGTAAATTTGCTTGTTTTCAAAGGCAAAATGACCGCCGTGCGCGCCGTCTACAAGTAATAATTTGCCGTTTTTATTAAGGCGATTTCTTATTTGCTTTAAGTTAAGCGCGCGCCCAAAATAGTCTGGCGAGGTAAGAAGTGCACCTATTAAATCGCTATCGCTTAAATCAAATAAATAATCGTTTTCAAAGGTAGAACAGCCTATGCCATCTTGCGAAAAATTATCGTTTAAAATAACGGGCTCTATACCCAAAAGCTCAAGCGCGTTAAATATACTTTTGTGCGCCGTTCTTTGAACTAGCAGTTTACTGCCACGCTCCTTTACCGCATGCACCATGGCGAATATTCCAAGGGTTGACCCACCGGTCAGTATTCTTGACCTTTTTGCACCCAAAAGCTTGGCAATGTCTTTTTCTGCCTTAGCAATAACACCGCTAGGGCAAGCTAAATTATCTGAAAAAGAAAGCTCTGTAATATCTAAGGCGTAAGCCTTTTTTAATATACCCTCTCCTTTTCCTTTATGCCCAGGCATGTGTAGACGCACAGCATCACTTTTTGCATAACCTTTAAGGCAACCGCTTATATATTCTTTTTTCATTCGGTAGCCCCCTTTTTGCAAAAAATTAAGCTATAACACCGCTAGCGTTTACGTTTAAAAAGTTGCTGTATCTTGCAATATAATGGCGCACTAGCGCTAACGTTTCAAATTGTCGATAAGGTTGAGCATAATCATCATTATAAACGAGCATAACTATTCCGTCGGCAGAAAGCCCATCCGCTTCCTCCCCTTCCTTTATGGGTTTAGAATATTCATCCGTAATTTTAACCGCATCATTACCTGTAAGCGCCCCCAAATTCAAAGCGTAAGGCTTGGAGGTAAATTGATAATACTCTTCCTCTAAAGGTCTGTTTGCGTTTGCAGGATCTTTAGTGTACTTTTCAATATACTGGGTATATCTTGTGTAGTAAATAAGAATTTCCGGATGATTTTTAAAGCAATCACCCAAAATTACGGCGTTATTCCAAACCGTTTTAATTCTTGCAATTTCATCCTTTATACCTTGAGCATATCTTTGGCTTTTTGTATCGCGAAAGCGCGGATCATCTGCCATTCGCTCTTCAAAGTGTTCCTCTATTTTCTTTTCGTTAATAGAATAAGTTCCGTCGTTGTTTTCAACAACAAAACCGCCTTTCAAGCAATAATGTCTAGCTGCATTAATAAGTGTGTCGTAATCGTAAAAGCAATGACCGTAGCCGTCTAAAACGTTGCGCATTTCAGAGGTGTTATTTTTAATTCCCTCTTCACTGTCGATTGTAATCATTACATCCCCTTCCGCAACAGCCGTAGAAGTCGCCATAATATCGCTATACATAGTAGAGGTTATAACTCTAGTGCCATAATCTAATACGTCGTAAGAAAATAGTTTGTTATTTTCACTAAAATATTCAGCGCAAAGCTCTGAAGGGTCTTTTTTATAGTTAAACTTCGAATCCCCAACATAGTAATAAAAATAGAATACCTGACCCTCCGTTGCGCGCGGAGCGCCAATAGTAAAAGCAAGTGACCAAACTAAAACTATGGCTAAAACCATAACCAGCATTTTAATCCAGTCATACGAAAGCATATTCTGTATTCGTTTTTTAGTAAATTTATTATCCATTAAATCCTCTTACTTTCACTTTAAAAAGCGAAAATATTGTAATATTTACCCAATCTCCAGTTTAATTGTACCACAAAAGCGCGCAACTATCCGTACGCAGGTCGGTAAAGCGCAAGTTTGCATAAGTTCTATAATAAAAAGCGCAAAGAACGAACTATTGCGTAACAAATAAAGCTTATGTAATAAGTTTTAGATGCAAGTTAGTGGCACGATAAGGAGCATTTATGAAGGGGCGCGCAACTATCCGTACGTAACCCGAATAAAGCGCATCTTTCGTGACAATAACGTAGCAGATAAAGCTTATGCAATAAGTTTTAGATGCAAGTTAGCACTTTTTATTTATCCAAGGCGATGATAAAAAAGCATTTGAGAATAAGCCTTGCGTAAAACGTTTAGATACAAGCAAGAGAAGGCGTTTGTGCTTTTTTGCAAGGGGGCGTACTTGTCGTACGTAACCCAAATAAGGCGCATCTTTCGTGACAATAACGAAGCATATAAAGCTTATTAATACGTTACTTTGTCTAGGCGAACACTATAAGCCCCAGATGGTGCTTCAACTGTACCGTTTTCGCCAACGCGTTTACCTAAAAGAGCTTTACCGATGGGTGATTCGTTAGAGATTTTACCTGCCTTAAAGTCAGCTTCGGTAGTACCAACAACGGTAAAGGTGTATTGTTTATTATCAGTTAAATCGGTAAAGGTAATAGTAGAACCAACGCCTGCTACGTCCTTTTTGGTGTTAACTGTAATAACTTCGGCATGTTTAAGCTTATTTTCGATTTCAACGATTTCACCTTCGATAAGCGCTTGTTCGTTTTTCGCTGCGTCGTATTCTGCGTTTTCTGATAAGTCACCAAATTCTCTTGCTGCTTTAATACGCTCTGTAATTTCAGGGCGTTTAACCATTTTTAAAAGCTCAAGTCTTTTCTCTAGCTCTAATTTACCTTCTTCGGTTAAAATTACTTTTTCAATCATTTCTATACCTCTTAATTTATTTGATTATTTTTGTAAAATAGCTTTAATTCTTCTTACACCGCTTGAAGAAGACTGTTCTTTGACGATTTTAAATACGCCAAGATCGCCTGTTTGTTTAGCGTGAGGGCCACCGCAAATTTCTTTGCTGTATTCGCCCATTGTATAAACCTTAACCTTGTCGCCATATTTGCTTTCGAATAAGCCGATAGCCCCTTGAGCTTTAGCTTCTTCAACCGTCATTTCTTCCATAATTACGGGAACGTTTGCTTGAATTGCTTGGTTTACAAGCTTTTCTACTTCTGCGATTTCTTCAGCCGTCATAGGTCTGCCAAAGTTAAAGTCAAAACGTAAACGTTCAACGGTAATATTAGAACCGCGTTGGCTAACTGAAGGATCAAGCACCTTTCTTAATGCAGCCTGCATAAGGTGAGTTGCTGTGTGAAGGTGTGCGGTTGCTTCTGAAGAGTCTGCAAGACCGCCCTTGAATTTTTGTTCAGCACCGGCAGAAGATTTCTTTTGGTGTTCGCTAAATGCGTTTTTATAGCCTTCTACGTCTACTTCCTTACCAGCTTCCTTAGCAAGCTCTTGAGTCATTTCTAGGGGGAAACCGTAAGTATCGTATAAACGGAATGCAGTTTTGCCGGGGAATACGCTACCGGGAACGTGAGTGATTACCTTGTTGAATTCCTTTAAGCCTTCCTCTAAAGCCTTACCGAACTTTTCTTCTTCCTTGTCTAGTTCTGTATAAATTCTATTTTCGTTTTGTTTAAGTTCGGGGTAAACGTCTTTATACTTTTCAACGTAGCAAGCAGCAATATGTCTCAAATTGCCACCGGGAAGACCAATTTGACGAGAGAAACGAACTGCGCGTCTGATAAGACGTCTTAAAATATAACCTTGGTCTACGTTAGAAGGAACAATTCCTCTGTAATCTCCAAGCATAAAGGTTGCTGTTCTAATATGGTCAAGAATAATTCTGAAAGCTCTTGTTTCCTCTGCATTTTCGCCGTAAGTTTTACCAGAAAGCTTTTGAATTTCTGCCTTTGCGCCTTCAAATAAGTCAGTATCGTAAACGCTGGGTGTGCCGTTGATTGTGCAAAGAGTTCTTTCAAGCCCCATACCCGTATCTACGTTACGCTGAGAAAGCTTTGAA
>JAFQBR010000278.1 GCA_017399665.1 Clostridia bacterium
ACCTCGCTTCGTGTAGCAACGGACGAAAAGGCAGATGACGTTATCCCATCTGACGATAAATGGGGTCAGATAAGCAAAAACGGGTATCGTAAAAAAAGTGATACCGTAATGCCAATTCAGGCAGTTTATGGTAGTAAAAGTATTAACTACACATCCGAATACAAAAATGGTAGTTACACACAGGTCTCCACAACGGTTGAGCCATATAGCGGTAATTCTATGTTCAATTTTGCCGCGCGTGCACGCACTGTTGTTCGTAAGCTTGATAACCTTAAGCCCAATACCAGCTATGAACTTTCCTTTTACGTTTATAACTCAAGCCGTTGGGATTTCTTAGAAAGACTCTGTATAACAGATTACTTAAATATTAAACCTAGCGAGTTATATCCTACGCTTAATTCAACCGGCATAGTTAAGGTATATGCCTATTATTTAGCCGATACTATGCCTTGTGATGAAAACGGTAAGGACGTACTAAAAAGCGAAGCAATGGTTCGAAATTGGACTAAAATTTTGGTAAATTTTACAACCGACGCAGATGATACAGAGCTTTATTTACATCTTGCTCAGGCGGTGGGTAATGATAGTGGTAAAACCAGTAATATTTTTCTTGATAACTTCACCTGCTCAGAAACCGTTATAGGTTACGTAGGTAATTCAATCAGAGCCGAGGAGGCTTCAACACCTCAGGCGCTTCGCTATAAGTTCTCTATTAACAAAAAGTTGCTTAACGCCTTTGCGGGTATGGCCTTTAAAAAGCTTGGTCTACTTGCAGTTAAGTCAGAAGTATGCGGTGCAGATACTCTTGAAATTGGTAAGGAGTATAACGCTAACGGCGTTGTTACAAAGGTTAAGGATTATGAGGTTAAGGAAAAAAATTATCAGTCTAAGGAGGGTGATTCTGTAAACACCTATTTCACCGCCGCGCTTTATAATATTGGCGTTAATGAAGACGGCACCAATTATAGCGAATACGGTAACGATTATGCCGTAAGACCGTACATTATCTATGAGGACGCAAACGGCAAAGAAAAGGTTATTTACGGTAATACCATTAACGCTAACGTGTTTAGAGTTATGCATAGCATAGTTAATGAAAATGTTAGCGCTGATGACGTTAAGGTTGCAAAAAACCTTCTTGCCAATAAAGATATTTCTGAAAAGTTTTATAATTGGCAGGGTACAGACGGTTGGTATATAGGTGAGTCTAAAGCAACCGACTACGCATATTCCTTTGCCATAATTGGTGATATTCAAAAAACTACTAAAAACAATCCCGAAAAGCTTCACTATATTTATGATTGGATTATAGATAATAAAGACAGTAAAAATATTCAGTACGTTATGAGTATGGGCGATTTAACCGATGGCAGTTCAAATACCGAATGGGTACTTGCCCAAGGCCAGCATTTACGTTTGGAAGAGGCAGGTATAAACCAATCTATTGTGCGTGGTAATCATGATAGTATTAGTAAGTATGATAAATATATAACTACCGCAATGTTTGGCACAAAGCTTGATTCTAGTTACAAAAATATGCGTAATACCTGCAGACTTATTACAATTAGCGGTGTTAAGTATATGATGCTTACCTTAGATTTATTCCCAAGCGCCGAGGAAATTGCTTGGGCAGAAAATCTTATTACTACGTATAGTGATTATAACGTTATTTTATCAACTCACGCTTATTTTAACAATATGTCATATGAAGGCAATTTCACCTATAACACAGAGGTTAGTTCAAGCTATTCAAGCAAGAAGCTTGAAGAATTAAATG
>JAFQBR010000279.1 GCA_017399665.1 Clostridia bacterium
ATTTCTGAAGAAAATGAAGAAATGGATTACAGAAAGCATCAGCTTAAAAAACTGCAAGAGGGTACGTTGCAAGATTTAGAAGACGTTGAGGGTAATATTTCTATAACAGACCTTGGCCTTAACGACTTTGTTATGGATTTAGCTGCTTACCGCAAAGAGCATGGTGATCCTAAAGGAATAACAAAGGGCTTGCATTCTGTTGTTGCAGCTGATGCAGAAAAGGGTATAGAACCAGGTATAATATTTGTTTTATGTAACCGCAATAACGGTGTTAACATAAACAAGCAAAACCGCTTGCATCCATTTTATCTTGTATATTTAAAGGAAAACGGCGAAGTGAAATACAATCACTTAAGCGTGAAATCTATATTAGACGTTTTGAGGGCAACCTCAAAAGGGAAAACAGAGCCTTTGGCGGATTTATGTAGAGTATTTAATAAAGAAACCAAAGACGGCGCAAAAATGGAAAAATATAGCGCGCTTTTAGATGACGCAGTTTTAAGCATACTTGAAGCAAAAGATGAAAGCGATTTAACTGCTATTTCTAAAATTGGTGGCGGTAATCTTTTATTCCAAGATAGCGTTGAAGGCTTAGATGATTTTGAACTTGTTTCTTTTGTTATAATTAAGTAGGAGTTTTTATGTTTAAATTCAGTAGTAAAACAATACCCATAAGGCAATATTCCTTAACAAGATTATTGCAACTTATAAAAGCAGGGAAGGAAGTTAAAGAAGATGCAAAAGGCATACTTTCTATAACTATTAGTAACGTTTTAAATAACACCACTATGAATTTTACTACTGAAAGCAAGGTTCGCGAAATTTACATTTTTAAAATAGTTTTAAGCAGTAAAAACATTCCCACTCTTTTAATTAGTGCATTAGATAAAACTTTTGAACAAAACAATTTATATTGCTTACAACATGAAAACGAAACGGCTTTTTACGGTGCATTTAAACAGCGAAGCGAAAAGGGAAACAAAATAGGTAAATATTATTTAAGCGAATGGAAAAGTGATTATGAACCCGCAGAATTGCCTGTAAATATTAACTCTATAGATTCCGTTTATACTGCAATAATAGATGAATTAATCCCCATAACCGCCACCGAAGGCGAACAAACAGAAGAATTTGTTGTTCGTTACGATAAGATTTGCAAACTAAAAAAAGAAATTCAAAGGTTGCAAAAACTGGTAGATGGCGAGCGCCAACCTAAAAAGCGTTTTGAATTGAACGCTAAACTTAAAGAATTAAAAGCAGAAGTTGATAAGTTAGAGGGAAAATAATATGGCGGATTTAATAATGTATCAAACCGAAGACGGTTTAACAAAAATAGAAGTTGAATTTGATAACGAAAACGCGTGGCTTACACAAAATCAAATGGTTGAACTATTTCAAACCAGTAAGTCAAATATTAGTGAACATATTAGTAATATCTTTAAAGAAGGTGAATTAGAAGAATCTTCAGTTGTTCGGAATTCCCGAATAACTGCCGCAGACGGAAAGGCATACAATACTAAATTATACAAGCCAGTTGAAGACTTAACCGCTGTTGAACGTGATTTTTTACTTTCTTTAAAACAAACACAAAAAGTATTAGAAAAGAAAACTAAAAAGGACTAAATGAGAAAACAAAGAAATAAACAAAAAATCAATAAGCAGAAAGATATTATTGTTCCTGTTGTTGCCAACGTAGATATTGATTACGATAAACTTGCAGAAGCAATGGTAAAGGCAAATGCCAAAGCGGAAGAACAAAAACAACAGCAAAACACGCTTGATAAGGGTATATCTAAATTTACAACAACAATTTTTATTGCGATTGGTATTTTTTGCATTATATTTGCTGCTTGTGGCGCGTATGCAATATATCAGTTTGTTATTAGTGCAAATTGGGAAAATGGAGCGATTATTATAGGCAATATTTTTGCTTGCTTATTAATGCTTGCGTTAATAGGCTATATTGTTTTACTTGCATTATATTTATTTAAATGTGCAAAAGAAATTGAAAAAGAAAAAGATAGAAATTACATAATTGCAATTTTTTCAACAATAGTTGCTTTTGTAGCTTTAATTGTTTCAATAATTGCGTTAAAACAATCTTAAAATCTAAGAGGTAAATATTATGAACTGGTGGCAAAGCTTATTGATTGCAACAATTCCTGCAATTCTTACTGGAATAGTTTCTTTTTTGGTTGCTAATCAACAAGTGAAGGTAGCAAAAAAAGAATTAGAAGAAAAATACATAAAAGAAAATGAGTTATATGTATCAAAAACACGCTTTGATAAAGAATTTTCTATTTATCAAGAACTTTTAGAAAAGTTTGTAAGTATGGTTATAGATTGTGGTAATTTGTTTCCAGTTGGATTGGTAAGAATACCAACCAATGAAAACGAACTGTTAAAATTCAACAGAGCTATTTATGAAAAAATTGGGAAAAGTTATTTTGATGCACATGTTGCTGTGTATAAATATGCAGCATTTATACCAAATAAAATATTCGTTAAATTTAAAGAAATAATAGATTTGTGTGGTATTCAAAAAAGATATTTTGCTGAAAAAAACCTTTTGTATGCTAGTATTGAATCAAATGAAATTACAGAGTGTTACAAAAGGACAAAGGAGATAAATGATAAAACCGAGCTATTAATTAGTGAATTAAGAGCATATTTATCAAGCATAAATGAAAAGGAGAAAAATAATGGATAAATTAGATATGATGAGCAAGGATAACGTTCAGGCTAATATAGAAAAAATTAAAGAATTGTTCCCTAATGCGGTAACAGAAGTTGTTAAAGACGGTAAGGTAACCTTAGCCGTTGATTTTGACGTGCTTAAACAGGAAATGAGCGATATTGTTATTGATGATAAGCAAGAACGCTATCAATTCACTTGGCCAGATAAAAAGAAGGCTATTCTTCTTGCTAATTCTCCTATATCTGCAACCCTTCGCCCCAGCAGGGAAGAAAGTGTGGATTTTGATAATACCGAAAACCTTTATATTGAAGGCGATAATTTGGACGTTTTAAAACTTTTACAAGAAACCTATCTTGGCAAAATTAAAATGATTTATATTGACCCCCCTTATAATACTGGTAATGACTTTGTTTATAACGATGATTTTGCTGAAAGCAGTGAAGAATATCTTGCAAATAGTGGGCAGTATGACGAACAAGGCAATAGACTTGTCGTTAATTCTGAAAGCAATGGTCGTTTTCATACCGATTGGCTTAATATGATTTACCCTCGTTTGAAAATTGCCAAAGATTTGTTAACTGATAATGGTGCAATTTTTATAAGTATAGATGAAAATGAAATTGGAAATTTGCGTAAAGTTTGTGATGAAATATTTGGTTCTAGAAATTTTGTAACAGAGTTTATATGGCGAAAATCTAAAGGTAGTGGTAATGATAGTAAATACATAATGGTTGAACATGAATATATTCTCATGTACTCAAAAAATATAGACAATTTACTTTTTAATAACGAAAAAGTTGTAATAACCGATGATGTGTATGGTTTGGAAGATGAATTTGTTTCAGAGAGAGGTAAATATAATCTTGGTAAATTAGATAGAGGAAGCAAAGGTTATGTAAAAAGCTTAGATTATGGAATAGAAGCTCCTGATGGTTCATTAGTATTTCCAAATGGAAGAGATTGTCAGTTTGATGACGGATGGCGTTGGATGTGGAGCAAACAAAAAGTAGAATGGGGAATTAAAAACGGGTTTATCGTAGTAAAAAAAGGTGCTAATGACAAATGGAATGTATACGCAAAATCATATGCATATGTTGATAATGAAAATAAACCTATAGTAAGAACTAAATTACATAAATCACATTTAGGTTTTGATGAAACAATATTAAATATTACAGCAAATGCAGAAATTAAAAACTTATTTGAAAAGGCATATTTTTCATATCCAAAACCAATTGCTTTATTAAAAAAGTTGGTGTCTATGTTGGAATTAGATAATGAATATGTCTTAGATTTCTTTTCTGGGTCAGCTACTACAGCTCATGCTATTATGCAATTAAATGCTGATGATGGCAAGAGAAGAAAAATGATACTTGTTCAATTACCTGAAATTTGCGATGAAAAATCAGAGGCTTATAAAGCAGGTTATAAAAACATTTGCGAAATCGGTAAAGAACGTATTCGCCGTGCGGGTAAAAAGATTAAAGAAGAAAATGGTTTAACTGCTACTAATCTTGATATAGGCTTTAGGGTTCTTAAACTTGATAGCAGTAATATGAAAGAGGTTTATTACAAGCCAGAAGAATATTCACAAAACTTCCTTGCTCAGTTTGAAGATAACATTAAAGAAGATAGAACTGCATTAGATTTACTCTTCCAAGTGATGTTAGATTTAGGCAAGCCTTTATCTGCCAAGATAGAAGAAAAGGTTATATCTGGCAAGCACGTGTTTGTTGTTGATGATAACGACCTTATTGCTTGTTTCGATAAAGAAATTACAG
>JAFQBR010000280.1 GCA_017399665.1 Clostridia bacterium
CAAAACTAAAACCAAGCAGACTTTTGCATACGGCAGGGGTTATTGCGCTGGCAGTTGAATATGCTAAAAAACTTGGCGAAAGTGCCGATAACGCGCGTATAGCGGGACTTTTGCATGACGTTGCTAAGTACGAAAGTGCAAAAGATTATCCAAATTGTGCTATGCCTAGCGACGTTGTGGCAAATATTGAACATCAATATTTAGGGGCTTACGTTGCCGAAAAAGTGCTTAATGTGAAAGATGAAGAGGTGCTTAACGCAATAAGATATCATTCTACCGGAAGACCTAATATGACAAAATTGGAAAAGATAATTTTTCTTGCCGATTTATTAGAGCCTTCAAGAAATTATGATGAAGTTGAGTTTTTGCGTAACAAGGTAAACGAGGATTTTGAAAGCGGATTTAAGCTTTGCTTAAAAAGGTTGATCGATCATTTAAATCGTTCAAATGAACAAATTTTTTCGCTAACTTTAATGGCGAATGAATATTATAACGGAAAAAAGTAAAAAACAAATAGAGGAAATTTATGGATTCAAAACAACTTACAAATGAAATTTGCAAAATTTTATCAAGCAAAAAAGCACGTGATATAGTAAAAATTTACGTTGCGGAAAAAACTGTACTTGCAGACTATTTCGTTATTTGCGGTGGTAGCTCTACATCTCAGGTTAAAGCTCTTTGTGAATACGTTGACGAAGGTATGAGCAAACTTGGCGTTGAGGTTAAAAGACGTGATGGCGAAAGCGAAGGGCGCTGGGCAGTAATGGACTTTGGCGATTGTATCGTTCATATTTTTAACGACGAAACAAGACTTTTCTATCATTTAGAAAGACTTTGGGGTGATGAAAGTACGATTGAAAGAGTCACTGACTAATAAGATGCAGATAACTTTATAAATATCAGGTTATAGACTTTCATTTTGAGTTATTCTTTCAAGTTTATCTGCGCTAATTATAGTGCCTTTTAATGCAATTTGCGCCTTTTTGCGCTTTTTGCGTTTTGTTGTGGGACTTTTTTTATACCGCTCTACGTAATAAATTTTATTTACGTTGGCGGTATTTTTTAAACGATCTTCTGCTTGCTCGTTCTCAAGTTTAATGCCGTTTTTAATGGCGAAGGCAATAGTGATAAAAAATGAAGTGGCAAGTAAAACGCTAAACAATACTACAAGAATAATAATACATTCAACAGGATCAGGCATAAATTACGTCCCCTTTTTATGTAAATTTATTTTAATTATATATTACGCAAAAGCAAAAGGTTAGGGAATATTTGCAAAATGCTTGGTTGTTTTGTCGATATATTATATAAGGAGAATTTACTATGACTGAAAATACAAAAACAAAGGAAATAGATAGTGAAGTTCAAAATAATACTGAATTTTCAGAAGCTCAAAAGGATAAAGAATACCAAGAATTTAAAGAGGTTCTAGCGGAAATTAATGCAGAGCTTGCAGTAGAAGAGCAAACTGAAACAAGCAATCCTTTAACGGAAGAAGAAAAAATAGAGCAAAATATTGAAAAGGTAGAAAATAATCAAGAAAAATCTGAAGACAATCAACCCAATAAAGAGCAAGAAAAGAATGACAGCAAAGAGGAAAAAATTGAAGATCCAGCAGTTGCTGAACAGTATAAAGAATACCGTTTAAATAAAATTTTTTCAAAAATCAATTATAATCTTACCTCGCCAGAGCTTACAACGTCTATGCTTAATGAACGTATTACGGACGGCTTAGCTTATGGATTTAACTGTTTTATGGTTTTAACAAGAAAAATTAAAGGTTTAAAATCTTCCTGCAAAAAAGCGCCCTTAGGCGCAGTTATTGGTTTTGGCGAAAGCACATTGCTTGCTCGTGTATGGGAAATTCGTCAAGCAAAATGGGCGGGAGCAAAAGAAATTGAAGTTATAATACCCCTTTCTCTTATTAAGGAAGGTAAAAAGCGTACACTTATTAAAGAAATTACAAAATACAAAAAAGCGGTAGCAAATAAAGCAAAATTTAAAGTCGGTATTATAGCAGATAAGTTAAGCTTGCAGGAATTTAATTTTGTTGTCGATTGTATGTTAATCGCAAATGCAAAAAGAGTAGTTGTTCATAATAGCAATAATCTAGCACCAAATTATTTATTAAGTTTAGCAAAACAATGTATTGGCAAATGCGAAATAGAAATTGATGCAGAGCCAAGCACGGTAAATCAGTTTGCCGAATACAGCGAAAAGGGGATAGACGTATTCTTAATTAGCAACGCAATAAGTGTTGCGGAAACAATTAAACATCAATAAAATAAATATAAATAAACAATATAAAAGTGTGGTTAATCGACTTATAGCCACACTTTTTTTGTTTTTGTATAAATAATTGGTAAAAAATAAGGTATATTAATAGCAGGAGGAATTATGAAAAATAAAGGAATTGTAAAAATTGATGACGTTGGGCGTTTGGTTATTCCCAAAAGTATAAGAAATATGTTACAGCTAAAAGACAAGCTTGTTGAGGTATACGTTGAAAACGATAAGCTTATAATTAAAAGGTACGCTCCGCTTAGCTTATGCGATAAGATAATACGTAATTTATGTAAAAAGGTTGCACATTTAACGGGTGCAGTTTGTATTGCCGGCGATAGTAATAAATTAACAGTTGTTTCTTCAGAAAATTTACGATTTTTAGAAGGAAAGCAAATTTCTTATGAACTAAAAGCAAAAATGAGCATTGAAAATGAATTTTTTGTAACTAACCTACAAAATAATATGCCTATTTTTGAAAATGAAAGTCTAGAATACTTTTTTATGCACCTCGTAACAATAAAGGATGAAAATACCCACGTTGGGTTTATCGCAATTTTGCAAACAGAAAATCGGGAAATTAAAGAAAAAGAGGTTTTTGCGTTAAAGATAGCAAAGGAACTCTTTTTATCGGCAATCACGCACGAAAAAATGGGCTAAAAGCCCTTACATATGTTTAAAATAAAAGATATAGAAAAAAGAATTGGGGCATCTGAAGGCACTTTGTTTTTTATGCTTTCGGCCTTAATTATTAAAGTAATAGGGGGGATATATAAAATTCCCCTTTATAATTTACTTGGTAGTGACGGCATAGGTCTGTATCAAATGGTTTTCCCCGTTTATGCGCTTTTACTTACTCTTTCTAGCGGAGGAATACCATCTGGCATAACAAAACTAATTTCTGGCGGAGAAAATGCACAACGCGTGTTAAAAAAATGCACCAAGCTATTTTTACCAATAGGTTTACTATTATCTTTTTTTATGTTTTTTTTAGGCGATTTAATTGCTTTAAAACAGGGTAATCTGCTCGCCGGTTCGCTATATAAAGCAATTAGTCCATCTGTATTTATTGTTTGTCTTTTAGGCTGTTTACGGGGGTATTTTCAAGGCAAAAGCAACTTTATACCAACGGCGCTATCGCAAATTATTGAACAGGTTGTAAAAGCGGTTAGCGGTGTTATAGCCTTACTTTTTACAAATGGAAGCTATGTTAAAAAAGCTTTTTTGGCATGTATTGCAGTAACTTTAAGCGAAGTAATTTCGCTTGCTTTTATGGCGACTGTTTATTTTGTTAAAATAAAAAAAGAAAAGCTTATTGGCGCAAAAGAAGAATACAAAGAAAAAAATGATGAAAGCAAACTCACCTTTAAAAGATTAATTGTTTTTATTTTGCCTTTAACTTTAACCTCTTTATGTATACCTTTTGCTTCCTTTATTGATAGCTTCATTGCTGTAAATGCTTTAAAAAACACCTTTGGCGAAAAAGCAACAGCCGTTTACGGCGTATATACCGGTGGGGTAGAGAGTGTAATTTCATTGCCGGTTAGTGTGTTACATTCGCTTTCTCTTGGCTTTTTACCTAAAATAACAGGTGATAAAAATGGACAAAAGAGTATGTTATACGTCTTTATTTTATCTTGCCTGGCGGGTATATTTACTGCATTGTTTGCACCCTTCATTACTAAAATTTTATTTGGTAAAAATAATGAATATTTAAGCTTACTTACTAAGCTTGTAACTATTTCTTCTGTGAATGTGATTTTTCATTCAACCCTTCATGCAAGTAGTACCTATATTTTGGCAATGGGCAAACAAAGAGTTTCATTAATCAACTTAATAATAGGTATTGCAGTTAAGGTTATAATTGATTTTACATTGATAAAATTGCCGCAAATTAATATTTTTGGCATGATAATTTCTGATGTGGGCTGTTATTTTGTTGCACTTGTTTTAAATTTAATATATATTTATTATAGTAAAAAATTATCTATAGTAGGTATTAAGTATGAAGATAACCCTAGTAGGCTTAGGCGCAGAGCGAAACTCCCTTTCAGTAAAAGCGCTTGAAGTAATAAAGAGCGCTAGCAAGGTAATTTGCAGAACAAAGCTTACAAAAAGCGCGCAAGTTTTTGACGATTATTCAATAAACGCTATATTTCTTGACGATATTTACCGTTCTTCACGTAGCTTCGATACGCTAAACAAAAAACTTGCCTCAGCTGTTATTGACGCGTCCAAGGAAAGCGAGGTTGTTTATTGTGTTGACGGAAGCGTGGCAGATGACAATTCTTGCGCCATAATTTTAAAGCGTGTAAAAGGTGTTGAAGTTATAGAAGGGCCATCTCATGCAATTAGTGCTTTGGCTAACCTAAATTTAAGGGGTGGATATACGGCGCTTTCTGCTTATTCACCAGAAAAGTTTACGCCAGCAACTTGTAGACCTTTAGTGCTTTACGATATAGACAGCGCTTATATGGCATCGGAATGGAAATTGCGTTTAACCGAAGCGTTTGGGGATGAAGTTCCTGCCGTTTTATATTTAGATGGTAAAGCACACAAGATAAGTTTATACGAAATGGATATGTTTAGCGGGTATGACTATTCTTCTGTTATGGTTGTTTACGGCGAACATTTTACAAAGAAAACAAGATTTACCGTTGACGATTTATTCGATATCGTAACCGCATTGCGTTCCGAAAAGGGCTGTCCTTGGGATAGAGCGCAAACGCGAAAGAGCATTAGAAAGGATCTTTTAGAGGAATGCTACGAGCTTTACGACGCTATTGAAAGAGATGATATACCTGCGATTACGGAAGAGATTGGTGACGTTTTATTACAAGTAGTTTTCCATTCTATTTTTGGTGAAGAAGAGCATTCTTATACTAGAACGGACGTGGTAAGCGAAATTTGCTCTAAATTGATATTCAGACATAGCCACGTTTTTGGTTCTGATAAAGCAGGTAGCGATAAAGAGGCGCTTTCTGTTTGGGAAAAGAATAAGACCAAAGAAAAAGGTTTTGAAAGCGGTAGCGATTATATCGACAGTGTGCCAAATGCTTTTCCTGCGGTAATGCGCGCTCAAAAGGTGCAAAAAAGGGCAGGCTCTTACAACTTTGACTTTTCTTCCGTAGAACAAATTTATCAAAAGCTGGAAGAGGAAAAAGCTGAACTTTTAGATGCAGTGAAAAGAGGCAGTAACGTATTTGAAGAAATGGGGGACTTGCTATTTACTGTTGTTAATCTATCGCGTTTTTACGGTGTAAATGCAGAAGAGGCGTTAAACGCATCAACCAATAAATTTATTCAAAGATTTAAAAGGCTTGAAAAGGCTGTAAATTCTTTAGGTAAAGACATGAAAAATATGACCGAAGAAGAATTGGATAAGGTATATAATGAAATTAAAAAGTCTTAGTATAGGTCGATTAACGGCACAAAACAATATCGTTTTAGCGCCAATGGCAGGGTATACGGATAGCGCTTTTCGTTCGCTTGCATACACCTTAGGCGCTGGGTTTTGCGTAACTGAAATGGTGTCTGCAAAGGGGCTTATGTATAAAAGCGAAAACACAAAAGAGCTTTTGGTTACCGAAGAGAATGAAGATATAACTGCCGTTCAACTTTTTGGTAGAGAGCCCGATATTTTAAGAAAAGCTTGCGAAAGTTATGACCTTGAAAAATTTGATATTGTTGATATAAACATGGGCTGTCCTGTAACTAAAATATACTCAAACGGTGAGGGTAGTCGGCTTATGGAAGAGCCTTTGCTTGCGCAAGAAATTGTTAAAGAGTGCGTGAAGTCTGGCAAAATAATAACTGTGAAATTCCGCGCAGGAATAGTTGAAGGTAATTTATTAGCAACAGATTTTGCAAAAAGAATGGAGGATGCTGGCGCTAGTTTAATTACCGTGCATGGAAGAACAAGAGAAGGTATGTATAGTGGCCCTGTACACTTTGACGAAATTGCTTCTGTTGTAAAGGCTGTTAGAATTCCTGTAATTGCAAACGGTGGAATATTTAGCGAAAAAGATGCAGATTATATGCTTGAAAATACCGGGGCTGCAGGTGTTGGAATTGCCCGCGGAGCACTTTCAGACCCATTGCTTTTTGCAAAATTATCTGGTAAAAAAAGTGATATGTCGGTAAAGGATTGCGCTTTTTATCTTATGGATTTGCGCAAAAACAATACCCCAGATAAAGTTATAGCCCATGCAATGCGTAAATTTTGCGTGCAGTTTTTAAAGGGTGTTCGCGGTGGAAAGGAAGCCAAGCTTAAAATATTTGAAGCGGAGTCCACCCAAGAAATAAAGAATATTTTAAATTCAGTAATGTAATAAAAATACATAAAACAATATAAAATGCTTGCTTTTAGGCGGGCATTTTTTCTTTTGGGTGTATTTTTTATAAAATGCTTGTAACCTTTGTTTTTTACTTTGAATATACTGTGTTTGGGGATAGAGACGTGAAAATAAGAATAGTACAAAATCTTGAAAACAAGTATACAAGACAAAATGCAATAAATATTGTGCCGTTTGGGAAGGTTTTAAGGATTGATTATAAAAAACAGTTAAACGGCAACGGAAAAGAGCTTGTAAATTTAGGCAGGCTCTCTGAGCGATTGGGTGGGATTACCTTGATTGGTGCAGAGAGCGATAATTGTGGAAGTATAAAAAAAAGCATATTTGTTTTTGAAGGGGCAAAGCTTATTGCTATTTGCGATATGAACAGGGCGGAAGAAAAATATGCCCCCTCTTTTGGGTATAGAATTATTAATTTTGAAGGCAAAAAAATTGGATTAATTGTTGACAGAGATCTTTTTTCGCCAGAGGCTGTAAAATCGCTTGTGAATTGTGGTGTTAGTGCGATAATCGACCTATACGAGGGTTTTTTAACAAAGAAAGTGCAAATTGCCGTTGAATTTTATGCCTATGTATACGGTGTTGATTTTGTTTTAGTTAGCCCAAAAACGGGTGTAATATTTAACGCTTATGGGGAAGAGGTTGAAATTAAGGAAGAATGCACTAATATAGAGTGTCAAGCAGTTTATAGAGAGATAAAATATAAAAAGCGCGGAATTTAAAAGCGACAAAATAAAAAGTGTAAAGCAAATTTTTTATAAGGGCGAGAATATATTGTGGTTAGCTGAAGTAAAAATATTAATATTTTTAAGGGTGAGTTTTTAAGCATGCGTTTTAATTGCTTTACAAACCGCCCTTATTTTTGTATAATGTAGTGGTTAAATGTGTTTACCATATTGGTAAAGGAGAAAAAACATGGCTGAAAGATATGTTGGTACAGTTTCAAGAGGCATTCGCGCGCCTATAATTCGCGAAGGCGACAATATTGCGCAAATAGTTGTAGATAGCGTTTTAACCGCTTCTAAAAATTCCGGTTTTGAAATTCGTGACCGAGATGTTATCGCCGTTACCGAAGCGGTTGTTGCAAGAGCGCAAGGTAACTATGCAACGGTAGAAGATATAGCAAAGGACGTAAAAGGTAAATTTGGCGACCAAACGGTTGGTATTATTTTTCCTATACTTTCGCGTAATAGATTTGCTATTTGCTTAAGAGGTATGGCAAAAGGTCTTAAAAAAATCGTGCTAATGCTTAGCTATCCCTCAGATGAAGTTGGCAACCAACTTATCAGCATTGATGACGTTGACGAAAAGGGTGTTAATCCTTGGAGTGATGTTTTAATTGAAGAAAAATATCGCGAGCTTTTTGGCTATAAAAAGCACACCTTTACCGGCGTTGATTACGTTGAATATTACAGAAATTTAATAACGGAATGCGGTGCTGAGGTTGAAATTATTTTTGCAAATGATGCAAGAGCAATTTTAAATTACACAACCAACGTTATTAACTGCGACATTCACACAAGAAAAAGAACAAAGCGCATACTAAAAGCAAACGGCGCAAACGTTTATTCATTAGATGAAATTTTAACAACCCCGGGCGAGCTTGGCGGATATAACGCAGAATACGGCTTACTTGGCTCTAACAAGGCAACGGAAGATAAGGTTAAACTTTTCCCACGTGACTGTCAGGCGGTGGTTAAGGAAATTCAGGCGGGAATATTTAATGCAACAGGCAAAACTGTTGAAGCTATGGTTTATGGCGACGGTGCGTTTAAAGACCCTGTTGGTAAGATTTGGGAATTAGCAGACCCTGTTGTTTCACCTGCTTTTACTGATGGACTTTTAGGTAGACCGAATGAAGTTAAGCTTAAATATCTTGCAGACAACGAATTTGCTCACTTAAGCGGTGAAGAACTTAAGGAAGCAATTAAGGGCTATATTAAAAACAAACAGTCAAACCTTGTTGGAAGCATGGCATCTCAAGGTACAACGCCACGCCAATTAACAGACCTTATTGGCTCACTTTGCGACTTAACGTCTGGTAGTGGCGACAAGGGTACGCCAATAGTTTTAGTTCAAGGCTATTTTGATAACTATACTGAATAAGGCGAAAAACAACCCATATTAAAAACAAAATTAAAAATAAGAAAAATATCGTTAACGCGCTTATAGAGGCACTTTTGCATTAAATATGCGCGCATAAAAGTACAAAAGGAAGGTAAGAATTATGGCTGAATTTTTAGCTGGAATGAAAAGAACTGACTACTGCGGAACTTTTAGAATGGACTCTTGCGGTAAGGAAGTAGTAGTAACCGGTTGGACACAGAAAAGAAGAAATTTAGGTAGTTTAATTTTCGTTGACCTACGCGACAGAACAGGTATTGTTCAAGTTGTATTTGATGAAACTTGTGATAAAGCAGTTTTTGAAAAGGCAGAGCTTATTCGTTCAGAATTCGTTTTAGCAATTAAGGGCGTAGTTCGCGAACGTTCTTCAAAGACAAATAAAATTCCCACAGGCGACGTTGAAATTTTAGCAAGTGAGCTTAAGATTTTATCTGAGGCAGACACAACCCCTTTTGAAATCGTAGACGATACGAATGCAAACGAAGCATTAAGATTAAAATACAGATATTTAGATTTACGCCGTCCTTCACTTCAAAACAAGCTTATTGTTAGAAATAAAATTTCTAAGGTTACGCGTGACTATTTAGACGAGCAGGGCTTTTTGGAAATTGAAACACCATTCCTTGGCAAGTCTACACCCGAAGGCGCGCGCGACTACTTAGTTCCTTCAAGAATACACGAAGGCTGTTTCTATGCGCTTCCTCAATCCCCCCAAATCTATAAGCAATTACTTATGATTTCCGGTATGGATAGATATTATCAATTAGCAAAATGCTTCCGTGACGAAGACTTACGTGCTAACCGTCAGCCTGAATTTACACAAATCGACTTAGAAATGAGCTTTGTTGAAGATGAAACTGACGTAATGTATCCTGTTGAAGGACTAATCAAGAGAGTATTTAAGGAAACTTTAGGCTTAGACCTTGGCGAAGGCCATTTTAGAACAATGACTTACGAAGAAGGTATGAACCGTTACGGCTCAGACAAGCCCGATACTCGTTTTGGCATGGAACTTAAGGATATTACTTCTTGCTTTAAGGATAGCACTTTTGCAGTATTTGCAAATGCAATCAGCACAGGCGGTAGCGTAAGAGCAATTAATGCAAAGGGCTTTGCAGACAAGCTTTCAAGAAAGGATTTAGACGCATTAGTTGAATTTGTTAAGACCTTAGGTGCAAAGGGCTTATGCTGGGTAACACATAAGACAGGCGAAGAGATTAAGTCTTCAATAATGAAGTTCTTAACACCCGAACAAATTACAGCGTTTAGCGAAATTACAGATTTTGCTGAAGGCGACGTATTATTTATTGCAGCAGACAAGAACACAACAGTATTTAACACCCTTGGCGGTTTACGTATTCACTTGGCAGAAAAGTTCAATCTTATCGATCCCAACCGTTACGATATTTTATGGATTACCGACTTCCCAATGTTTGAATACAGCGAAGAAGAGCAAAGAATTGTTGCCGTTCACCATCCGTTCACCGCACCCAAAACAGAAGACTTACCCTTACTGTTTACAGAGCCTTTAAAAATGCACGCAAAAGCTTATGACCTTGTTATAAACGGTCAAGAAGCAGGCGGTGGCTCTATAAGAATTCACTCACGCGATATTCAAAAGCAGGTATTTACCGCGCTTGGTTTAAGCGACGAAATTATTAGACGTAAATTTGGTTTCTTCGTTGACGCGTTCAACTACGGAACACCTCCACACGGCGGTTTAGCACTTGGCCTTGACAGACTTGTAATGCTTATTACAAAGTGCGATTCAATTAAAGAAGTTATTGCATTCCCCAAGGTACAAACCGCATCTTGCTTAATGAGTGAAGCTCCTTCAACGGTAGAAGACAAACAGCTTGAAGAACTTTATTTAACCATTAACAAAAGCGAAAAATAATTAACGAAAAGGGGAGCGAGAAATCGCTCCCTATAATATTAAAAAGTGGGCTATAAGGCGGTTAACGCGTATTTTTATGAGAAAAAAGGTATCTTTTATTTTAAAAATCTGCATAGTAATATTTTCCTTTTTAGGGATAATTTTAGCAATGCTATTTGCAAAAAGGGACGGGTATTCGCATTGGTCTAAACGGCTACTTTATTTTACACAGCTTTCTAATTTATGGATAGGGCTAGCAAGCTTAACGGTAGCACTTTACACAATTTTGCAAAAGCAAGGCAAGCATTTTGAAGGGCTGTATTTAACAAGATTTATATTTACAGTTTCAATTAC
>JAFQBR010000281.1 GCA_017399665.1 Clostridia bacterium
AGATGTTGGAAATAGTTTGCATCTAGATCACCCATAGCAAGGCTGACGTTTGGCATGATATAATCGCTATAAATTATTATATCAAGCTTATATCCTAATTTTTCGTAATCTTCTTTAATAAACTGTAAAATTTCTGCATGAGGTGTAGAAGTTGCTCCAACTACTATATGATTTTCGCTCCTTTTACCGCAAGCCGTAAGTGAGCAAAGCGTTAGAATTATCGCGTTAAATAAAATAAATAGTTTTTTCATAAATTCCTTTATTTGGGTATAGTCCTTTATTAATCTAGGTGCTATCTTTTAATTCTTTTATCTGTTTTTTTGGAAATAAGGTTGCCTAATACTTGAATTATTTGAACAATTATAACTGTAAATGCAACGCAAATCCAAGTAATGTCTTCTTTTGAGTTTTGGTAGCCGAAGGTATATGCGATAACGCCAAGTCCACCACCACCGATAGTTGAAGCCATTGCTGAATAACCTAAAACGGTTATGGCAGAAATTGTTGCGCCTGTAATAAGAGCAGGCTTAGCTTCGGGAATTAACACTTTAAAAATGATTTCGATAGTAGAAGCACCCATGGATTCAGCGGCTTCAATTACTCCTTTATCGACTTCTAATAAAGAAGATTCGACCATTCTTGCGATATAAGGCGCAGAGCCAATAATTAAAGTTACAATCATAGCGCCGTTGCCAACACTTGTGCCTGCAACAAGTCTAGTAAAGGGAAAAACTGCAAAGGTAAGGATGATAAACGGAATGCTTCTAAAAATATTAATAATAAAGCCAAGGCAAGTATTTAAAATCTTGCATGGAGCAAGCCCTTTTTCCCTTGTTAAGTAAAGCACAACTCCCAGGGGTAAGCCGATTATATAAGATATAAGGGTAGAAAGGATAGTCATATATATCGTTGCCCAAACAGCTTCTGCCATCATCCCGTTATCAAATAGTTTTATTAAGGTATCGGAAAACATATTATTCATCCTCCTTTGGAATTTCAATAGTAAAGGCGGAAATTAAGCGCTTAGTTTGTTCAGTTTTAGGATTTTTAAAAACTTCACTTACTTTGCCTAGTTCGCAAATTTGTCCGTTTTCTATTACGGCAACTTTATTACAAAGCTTGGTTATAACGCTCAATTCGTGAGTTATTATAATAACTGTAATGCCTTTTTCTTTATTGATTTGCTTTAAAATTTGTAAAACACTTTCGGTTGCTTCTGTGTCAAGGGCGCTTGTAGGCTCGTCGCAAAGAAGATAATTTGGGTTTGTTGCTAAGGCTCTTGCAATCGCAACCCTTTGTTTTTGTCCGCCAGAAAGTTGAGAGGGGTAGGCATCTAATTTGTCTTCAAGACCTACTTGCTTCAAAAGGCTAGTTGCTATTTCGCGCGCCTGAGCTTTTGGTGTCTTATTAATTTCTAATGGGAAGCATACGTTTTGAAGAGCTGTTCTCTGTTCAAAAAGATTAAAATTTTGAAATATCATAGAAAGCTTTTTGCGTTGCTCGTTTAAAGCTTTTTTATTTTTTAAAAGTATGTCTTCGCCGTCAATAAGAATTTGTCCGCAGTCTGGCTTTTCAAGCAAGTTTATACAGCGTATTAATGTGCTTTTTCCAGCGCCGGAAAGACCGATAACCCCAAAAATTTCGCCGTCGTTGACGGTAAGACTAACGTTATTTAGTGCCACAAAGGGTTTTTCTTTTTTTGATTTACCAAAGGTTTTTGAAAGGTTTACTATTTCAATCATAAAAACTCCTATAAAACTACAATAAAAAAGCGGAGAGCTGTAAACTCTCCGCTATATGCTTATCACATATACCAAGCGAATTGTTACAGCACGTCAAAATTGCCCATGTACATGTACATGCGCATCATTGCCATAGCCATAACCATTACTTGCTTATTGCTTAACATAATTTACTCCTTGAATATTTATGCATATAACTTACCATAAAATAAATAACAAGTCAACAAAAAAAGAGTGGGTTTTGGTATTTTTATTTAGCAAAAATAAAAAAACACCCCGATATTTTTAAAAATCGAAGTGCTTTTTAATAATTTTATTTAATTTTTGTTTTTATGTTTTTTTATAGCGTTTGTAATAAGCTTGCATATTTCGGTAAAGGGAATAATTAAAAATGCAAGTCCAATTGCAATGCCGAATTCTGTTAAACTTATTTTTTGGAATTCAAATAAACTGTTAAGTCCGGGAATAAGAACAACGCAAAGGGTTAACGCTATTGAAAGGAAAAATGCGCCCCAAAGCAATTTATTTTGCTTTTTAACGGTGAATATTGAATGATTTATAGAGCGGGCATTAAACGAATGGAAGCTTTCAGTTAAAGAAAGTGTTAAAAACGCCATCGTCATACCTGCTGTACAATCATGTATTTGCCATTCCCAAACCCCGTTATTTTCAATGCAGTGACCGATTAAATAAGAAAATAAGGTAGTTAAACCTATAAATAAGCCTTGTAATACAATGTTGAGCCCTAGACCGCCTGCAAAAACTCCTTCGTCGGGGTTTCTAGGCTTGCGCTCCATAAGGTCGCTTTCTCCCTCTTCAAAGCCAAGAGCTAAAGCAGGGAAGGTATCCGTAATAAGGTTAATCCAAAGCAAATGCATTGGACGAAGTAATGAAAAACCTAACATTGTAGAAATGAATACTGCAATAACTTCTGCAAGGTTGCTTGAAAGTAAAAATTGAATTGCTTTACGGATATTTTCGTAAATTCTTCTACCTTCGCCAACGGCAGAAACGATAGTTGCAAAGTTATCGTCTTGCAGTACCATATCGGCAGCGCTTTTTGTAACGTCAGTACCTGTAATACCCATGCCTACGCCAATATCTGCGCTCTTAATACTTGGTGCGTCATTAACACCGTCGCCGGTCATTGCAGTAATATAGTTGTTACTCTTACAAGCTTTAACAATTCTTACCTTGTGTTCAGGTTGAACGCGCGCAAATACGGATATTTCTTTTAATCTTTGGTTAAAGTCTTCGTCGCTGATTTTATCAAGTTCTGCGCCGGTAATTGCTTGAGAAGCGTCGGTTATAATACCAAGCTCCTTTGCAATGGCAACTGCTGTATCTTTGTGGTCGCCTGTTATCATTATTGCGCGAATTCCTGCTGCTTTACATTGTTCTATTGCAACCTTAACTTCGGGGCGAACAGGGTCAATCATGCCTGTAAGACCAATAAATACAAGGTTCTTTTCAATATCTTCAGGTTTTGAAAATTCAGGAAGAGTAGGATATTTTACAAAAGATGCAGCTAAAACTCTAAGAGCTCTATCTGCCATATTCTTATTTTGAGCAAGTATTTCTGCTTTTGTTTCTTCGTTTAATGGAAGAATATTGCCCTCTTTATAATAATGAGTACAACGGTTAAGTATTTCATCTGGAGCACC
>JAFQBR010000282.1 GCA_017399665.1 Clostridia bacterium
AATCTTCTTTAAGCCTTTGAGCATGCTCTTGAGATATTTTAGATATTTCGTATAAATCAAACTGCCCAAACTGAGAAACAAGACTAAAGGTTTTATTTATTATTTCACGAGCGCTAGCTCTGTCTGTTAAAGTAGATGCAAAGTTGTATCCGCTTAAATTTCTTGCAAGGCGTACCCTGCAAGTAACCACTATACCTTCATAAAAATTTTTCAAAGCTGCTGTACCTTCCTTATAAGAGGTTGAAGCTCATCTTTAAAAACAAGATAACAGTGAGCACAGCCCACAAGCAAAGTGGCGTTTATTTGCGATAACGTTCTACCGCAATTTGGGCACTTTTTTTCTTCCTGCGGGGGCTTTTCTCCACCGCGGTTAAAACACTCTCTGCAAACGTATAAGGTTTTTAAGCTTCCGTTAATATTTTTATTAAGTTTTTTTTCCGCTTGGTTGCGGTTGCAAACCTCACAAAGCATCAACTTAACTTCCTTGCAATATTATTTTATACTAAAAAACCGCATTTGTAAATAGGTTTTTTAAAATTTCTTTACTAAATTTTCAAGATAATTTTTCATTTTATCTTTAAGCTCCGCATTTTCGAGCGCGCATTCTACGTTTGCCTGTAAAAAACCAAAGGTATCACCCATATCAAAACGTCTACCCTCAAACTCGTATGCAAGCAAGCCTTTTCTATCAATTTCTTTTGCAATTGCATCCGTAAGTTGGTATTCACCGTGAATACCGGGGCATAAAGTGTGAATATTTTCAAAGAAATCTTCCCTTAAAACATATCTTCCTAAAGGTGCTAGGTCGCTTTTTGCAAGCTTAGGGTCTGGCTTTTCTGTAAGCTTTGTTAGGTTATAAACGCCATTAGAAGAGCTATCAAACTCGCAAGAGGCGTATTTTGCAACGTTATCGTAACCAACCCTTTGTACGCCTATAACGGTTTTATCTTCGCGTTCATAAATTTCTATAAGCTGTTTTAAAACAGGTTTTCGACTTACCATTACGTCGTCGCCAAACATAACGGCAAAGGGTTTATTTTTAATAAACTCTTCAGCAAGTAAAACAGCGTTTGCAGTACCGTTTTGTTCTTTTTGTACAACGTATTTAATATTCGCCATTTTTTGTGGATAAACAGCTTTTTCAAGATACTCAAAGCTTCCTCTTGAAGCTAAAACACTTTCAAGCTCGTTTGCAGGCGAAAAGTGGCCTTCAATTATTTCTTTATGTTGTCCAACTATTAAAATAATTTCTTCTATACCGCTATCGATTGCCTCTTGAATTACAAGTTGAATAGATGGAGTATTATCCACCGGAAGCATAGCCTTTGGCAAAGCCTTTGTAAAGGGCAAAAATCTTGTGCCGTAACCGGCAACGGGTATAACTGCAGTTTTTATTTTTTGCATTATTTCTCCTAACGGTTTAGCCCCTTATTTAACAAAAGAACTAACCATTTTAAATATACTTATAAAGTATATTTCAAGAATAAAAAATATATGTATAATTTACCAAACCAAATCTGACTTGTGTTAAATACGCTATAAATAAAACCTTATGTAGTAAAATTCAGATGGAAACTAGTGTCGTAAAAATACGGATTTTGCGAAGGACGTTTACTTTGCGTAAATAACTGAGCAAAAACGTAAATTTTTATGCCAATAACGAAGCAGATAAGGCTTATTGTAAATAAGGGTTAGATGCGAGCAGTTGGCACAAACAAGGAGTATTTTGCGAAGGACGTTTACTTAGCGTAAATAACTGAGCAAAAACGCACCTTTTTGTGACAAATGCGAAGCAGATAAGCCTTATTTTGTTCCGAATAAACGATCCCCCGCATCCCCCAATCCAGGTACTATGTAGGCATGATCGTTAAGCTTCTCGTCTAAAGATGCTACGTAAATATCTACGTCGGGGTGAGCTTCTTGAACTTTTTTAACACCTTCGGGTGCGGCAATAAGGTTCATAAGTTTAATATCTTTACAGCCCCTGTCCTTTATAAATTGAATAGCAGCAACAGCGCTACCGCCGGTTGCAAGCATAGGGTCAACAACTAAAATAGTTCTGTTTTGCGCATCAACGGGGAGTTTGCAATAATATTCAACAGGTTCGTGAGTTTCGGGGTCGCGATATAAACCGATATGTCCCACTTTTGCATTGGGAACAAGCTTTACAATACCTTCTACCATGCCAAGCCCTGCGCGTAAAATGGGTACAACGCCAATACTTCTGCCAGCAATAGTTTTTGCCTTTGTTTTGCAAATAGGTGTTTCGATTTCTATTTCGCAAAGGGGAAGATTTCTTGTTGCTTCGTAAGCCATAAGCAAGGTTATTTCTTCAGCTAATTCTCTGAAATCTTTGGTTGTAGTATTTTTATCCCTCATCATAGTAATTTTATGACAAATTAATGGATGGTCAAAAATATGTAATGTACTCACGTTATTTCCTCCTGTTGGTTCTTTTTTTATAAGTATAAACAGCTTAAATAAAGCTTTAAATTTTTTCGATTTTATTTATTCTTCTTGTATGTTTGTCTGGAGTTTCAACTTCATCAAAGGGGGTTTTAAAATATGCGTCTGCAATATCATACATAAGCTCTTCGCTAATAACCCTTGCACCCAGACATAGAACGTTTGAATTGTTGTGTTTACGCGTCATTTCAGCAACAAAAACGCTTTGGCAAAGAGATGCCCTAATACCCTTTTGTTTATTTGCTGCAATGCTCATACCAACACCTGTTCCGCATATTAAAATACCAAAGTCTGCCTGCTTGTTTTGTAAGCACTTGCAAACCTTTTGGGCATAATCGGGATAATCGCAAGAAGCGTTTTCATCCGTTCCAAAATTAATCATCTCGTGCCCCTGTTTTTCAAGATAAGCGCAAAGTAATTTTTTATATTCCACACCGGCGTGGTCGTTGGCAATTGCAATTTTCACAAAAATACTCCTTTAATAGCTAAATGTTATCTATTCGGCAAGTAAAAGCTGAAAAATCTTTTCACACGCCTGTTTTAAAAGCTTTGCGCATTCGTTATAGGCGTTTTGATCCTGTCCATAAGGGTCGGTAACTTCGCCAAGCCCAGTAAGCTCGTCTATGGTATAAATATTTTTAAACCCAACGAAATACTTTTTATGCGAAGCATTCATACAAATTACTGCATTTTGCTTACGACATAGCTCTTCTGTAATACGTTTTGGCTTAAAACGCCTTACGGTAATACCTAATTCTTTTAAAGCAATTGATGCTTTTTTACTAATTTTGTCATCTTCGTTTGCTTTAAGCCCTGCAGAAGTAACTTTGATATCTTCAATTTCAGCCTTCTTTATAAGGTCCTTTAAGATATATTCAGCCATTGGACTGCGACATGTGTTGCCCGTACAAACAAACATTATTTTTTTCATTTTATTATTTCCTATTTGCTAAAAGCTACTTTTTGTCCTTATAAAAGGCTTTTGAAAAGCGGTTATTAACAGAAAGCATTAGTTCACTATCAATTTCAAGCTCAAAAGTTATAATAAAACTGTATTTTTCGCCTTCGTGTAAAAGGTCGTATAAGTTAGACGCCATTTCAACGTCAGTATTGCCAAGCAGTAAAAGATTTTTCCCTTTTAGAAGTTTTGCCATTTTTCCGTCTGCTAAAAACACAACGCTTTTGCCTTGCGCTTGCAGGCTTTCGTATAAAGCAACAGCTTGTTCCACTTCATCTCTTTTAAATACTGCCGTATCGCAATTAGGGGTATAGTGACTGTATTTCATGCCCGGAGATTTAGCTTTTGCCGTAACGTTTTCTTCAGCGTATAAGCATTCACCTACAACTGCTTTTATCATCTCGGCAGTAATTAGCCCCTTTCTTAAAACTCCGGGGATATCACCTGTTACGTCTAGTACCGTGCTTTCAATACCGCCCTTACATTTACCGCCATCTAAAATCAAAGGTATTTTTCCTTTAAAATCTTGATAAACGTGTTCGCTTGTAACAGGGCTTATATGCTTTGAAATATTGGCAGAAGGTGCGGCTATAGGTCGATTAACGTATGCTAAAAAGGCTTGAGCTTCCTCACTTTGCGGTATTCTTACAGCTAAAGTATCAAGTCCGCAAGAAAGAGCGGGGGCAACTGTTCCCTTGCTTTTATACACCATTGTTAAAGGACCGGGCAGAAATGCTTTTGCAATTTTTTCTGCATAACCGCCGTAAGCGTTTTCAACAAGCAACGAAAGGTCATAGTCTTTATGCACGTGCACGATTAAAGGATTATCGGAAGGTCTACCCTTTACTCTATAAACCTCTTTAATCGCCTTTTCGCTTGTAGCCAACGCGCCAAGTCCGTAAACAGTTTCCGTTGGGAAAGCGACTAACTGCTCGCTTTCTATTAGCTCTTTCGCCAAAGCTAGACTTTCAGGCGAAATGTTTTTTATTAAAGTATCCATTATTAAAAGGCTGCATCTCCCTCGTCTTCAGGGGGAATATCCTCTTCCGAGTAATTTGAGACGTCCTCATATTCGCTAACAGGCTCGAAATCGGGTTTCTTTTTCTCTTTTTGCATGTATTCAGGTGGTTGACCGGAATAACTTGTAATATTAACGAAC
>JAFQBR010000283.1 GCA_017399665.1 Clostridia bacterium
AAGAAGAAAAAGATGAAGCCTTTGAAATGATCGAGCAAGAACAACAGCCCGTTCAAGAAAAACCAAAGGGCTCTTCAGTATATATCAGATATATGCAAATACAAGACAAATATCCCGACTACGTTATCGCCTACCGCTTAGGAGATTTCTACGAAATATTTGGGAATAATGCAAAACTTATATCTAATCACCTTGACCTAACTTTAACAGGTCGCGACTGTGGGCTTGAAGAGAGAATACCGATGGTAGGCTTCCCTTACCACTGTGCTGAACTGTATTTTAATAAAATTCTTAAGTTCGCTCCCTTAGCCGTAGTTGAAAATATGGACGTAACAGTTAAAGAACAAGAATTAGCTGCACTTGAAAAAATAGACTACGAAACGGGCGAAGTGTTAACGGATACTCTACAAGAAACCGTTGACAACCTTGACAAATCTGCCCTTTACAAACTCTTTGAAATATTCGGCGACGAAATAACTTTAGAATGAGGTGATTAAAATGAAGATATCTAAAATTAAACCTATCCCTAAAAACGTACTAAAACTCATACGTAAAAAAGATAAAGAACTCTACCCTAAGCCTACCAGCTTAAAACGCTTTTATTCATACCTAACTAAAAACGATGGTGAACTTGTTAAAGTTACCGTTGCCGTTAAACATAAATTCAACGCTTGGTATTGTAAACAAGTAGCCGTTCATGGAATAGACAGCAATTATTGCCTTGTTCGCGATATGGTCTACTATTACATAGCAGGCTACGTCGTAGGTTGGCACGATGAAGGTCTTACCAATAGTGCTAAATGGTATGAAGCCGGTTGGGGATGCGCTGAAGATAAAATGTTTGATCCTTTTGCTCCTATGGTTAACGCTGAATACGCGTTAAAACTACCCGAATTTAAATATTCGGCTATTGACGTTTATCCGTATTGCGATACTTTACAATACCTACGATTATATAGAAAATATCCGCAAATGGAATATTTAACAAAGTTAAAACTAAACTACATCGCCATGAGCGTTCAAATTTTAAGGCTTTGCGCTAAGGACAAGAAATTCCGTAAGTGGCTTGCCCGTAACGTTGAACAAATCAATGAAAATTACTACTACGTTTCAGCTATTATTGAAGCGTATAAAAAGAACAAGCCAATTAAAGAAGTTCATAAAAGACAGGAATATGAAAAGAAACTTTCAGCCGAAAGATATTACCCTGAATTACGGCGTGAATTTAAGCAAGACGCGCAAAAGCTCTTTGAATACATAAACTCTTCAACGGCAACGCTTTCGAGTTACAATGACTATCTAAAGGCTTGCCTTTATTTAGGTATTGATATGAAAGATACTAAAAACCGTTACCCTAAAGATTTTAAACGCTGGCATGATATTAGAGTTGATGAATATCATTCCGCTAAAGCCAAGGAAGAAGAAACCTTAAGAACTGAATTCTATCAACAGTTTTCTTCTATCGCGCAAAAGTATTCGGTTTTAGAACAACGCCATAAGGGTGCTTACGTTGTGTTAATCGCTAGAACACCTGCTGAACTGGTTAAGGAAGGATACAAACTCGATCACTGCGTTGGTAAAATGGGTTACGATAAAAAGATGGCTCGTGGCGAGAGTTTAATCTTTTTTGTTAGAAACAAGGAAGAAGAAACTACACCGTTCGTTACAATTGAGTTTTCGCCCAAAGATAAGAAAATACTTCAATGTTACGGCAAGAACGATTCAAGACCGAACGATGACGTTCTTAACTTTGTAAACAACGAATGGCTACCGTACACAAAACAACAATTAAAACAAATTGCAGCATAAGGAGAAATATTATGGCAAATTATTTTAGAATAGTAGGATATCACCCAGAAGATGACTTTTGCTTTATCGCCGACTCTAACGGTAAATTCGATATGATT
>JAFQBR010000284.1 GCA_017399665.1 Clostridia bacterium
AAAGTATTCGGGCTGTTTAAGCTTACCGATATCGTGGTAATATGCAGCAGCGCGGGCAAGCAATGGATTTTCCCCTATTGCCGTCGCACATGACTCAGCTAAGGTAGAAACAGTTAACGAATGGTTAAAAGTACCGGGTGCTTCAATTCTAAGCTTTTCAATAAGTTTCGAGTTATGGTCGGTTATTTCGCTAAGTCTATAGTCTGTTACAACGTTGAATACGTGCTCGAAAAAAGGCAAAATTGCCATCATTGAAACAACTGAAAGCATGCCGGAGGTAAAGCCAAAGCCTATTAAATACCAAATTGATTCCGTTGTTTTATATTCAAAGCATAGCACGCAAATTATAACAGGTAAAGAAATAAAGAAACCCATTATAAACACTTTTACCCTTGATGCAACGTTTGAAACAAGGTAAATTGCTAAAAGACCTGTAGAAATACCAATTACCATTGAAAAATAAATTGATTTATCGTAGCCAAATTCGCCGTAAGCAAAGGTGTCTACCATAAACATTATCATACAATGCGTGATATTTAAAATAATTGCAGATCTGCGGTTTACAAGAAGTAGTATTAAAAGAGCACATAGTGAAACAGGCCTTGCGTAAATACTAAATCTTCCCATGATGTATGATACTATTAAGGAAAGCTCTAAAACGGTAAATATCATCAAGATATTTCTGCCCTTTTTTAGAAAATCACGAAATTCATAGTAAAAATACATGTATAGCATTGATATTAAAAATATCAACGCTAGTGATATATAAATAAAATTCATTCGCGTTTCATGGGTTGTAAAGAAGGTTATAAAGCCTTCTAGACCACCTTCATTCCAAAATATCGCGCCTGCGAATAATACAGTTATTATTATCGTGTGAAATAAAAACTGAAATATCGTGCGGGCGTAATCTTTTCCTTCCCACGGCTCTAAAACTTTAGTTTTGTAAATCATTTTATCCTCTCTTTGCAAGCTTATTTATGCTTTGCTTTATCTTCTTCTTTATTGTATGCCTTAATAATTTGCATTACTAACGAATGCCTTACAACGTCCTTATGTGTTAATTCCACAATTTCAATGCCCTCAATATTCTTTAAGATTGATGTTGCGTGGCGAAGTCCGCTAGTTTTACCATCCGGCAAGTCAATTTGCGTAAGATCGCCGGTTACAACAACCTTACTGCCCTCACCCATTCTGGTTAAAAACATCTTCATTTGCTCTTTTGTGGTGTTTTGCGCTTCATCAAGAATAATGAAAGCGTTAGAAAGCGTTCTTCCACGCATATAAGCAAGTGGAGCTATTTCTATACTGCCCCTTTCCAGCAGCTTTTGATAATTTTCAAGCCCAAACATCTCTTGCAATGCGTCATACAGTGGGCGCAAATACGGGTCTACTTTGGATTGTAAATCCCCGGGCAAAAAGCCAAGTCTTTCACCTGCTTCTACCGCAGGTCTTGTTAAAATAATCTTTTCTACTTCTTTATTTTTGTAAGCAGATACTGCCATTGCAACGGCTAGATAGGTCTTGCCCGTGCCGGCTGGTCCAACGCCAAATACTACCGTGTTTTTCTTTATGGCGTCTACGTATTTTTTTTGCCCTACCGTTTTATATTTTATCTGCTTGCCTCTTGCCGTTATTGCAAGTACACCGCTCATTATTTTTTCAATACTTTCGGTGTTACCCTCTTTTGCAAGCTCAATGCAGTAGATTATTCTATTTTTATCTATTATCTCGTGCATACGAATAATATCAAGTAGCTTTGAAAGTACGGTTATGCAAAGTTCAACCAAAACCTCTTCACCGCTTACTTTTATTTCTTCGCCGAAAACGCTTATTTCTGCGCCCGTTTCACGCGAGATTATATCAAGATTTTCATCAAAAGCACCAAGTAGCTTAGAAAGTTCATCTAAGTTGTCTACTTTAAGTTTTTGCGTTATCTTTTTCAAACTTTACCCTCCAATAAGGTTTTTTTCGTATTTTATAATAACTTTTACGCTGTAATCATCTATATATTCAAGCTTGTGCGATAAAACTTGGTAATCGCCAAGCATAAATTTCGCCATAACAAGCGCGTTTTGTTTACAGCTATCGTCAATTTTGTAATTGCTTTTGTAA
>JAFQBR010000285.1 GCA_017399665.1 Clostridia bacterium
GCCGCTTGTTCTGCAAAAACGGAAACCACGTCTTCAAAGCTTGCGCTTCCGTAGGGCTTTAGCATAAGGCCGGTAGAAGATATGTCCCCTGCCACAAGTACGTTTTTCCCATCAGCAAGCTCCTTCGTTAAAGCTACAAGCTTTCCGTTGATGCTTACGTCAAGGTCGCCCTCTCTAGCCAACACGGCAGAATTGGCACCGAAGGTAGGAGCGTAAATTATATCGGAGCCGCCGTTTATATATTCGCTTTGCAAATTCTTAACCACATCGCTGTTTTCAAGTATCCATTTTTCGGTACAAGTACCCTTGGGCATACCCGCCGCAATAAGATTGGTACCCATTGCGCCGTCAAGAAGTTTTATTTTAGCCATGGCTTTCTCCTCTCAGCTTACACTGTCTGACGGACAAACGGAAACGCAAAAGCTGTTTTTCTCCGCCAAATTGCCCATAATTTCTATGGTGTAGTCAATGCTAAGCTTACCGCCCAGTCTACACAAGTCGCTTTTTATCTTTTTAGTGTTTACGCGCAAATTAAGATTGCGATAACCGTTATGGCATACACAGTCACAGCTTTCCCCTTGCATGAACACAAGGTTGGTGTTTATATCACCTCTGCGGCTGATAAGGGCAGAACCGTTCTTAACCATAACCGTGGTTGATGCAACCTCACCGTCATCAAACACTTCCTCGTAATCTAAAAGGCAATTATCGCCTTTCACGTCCATAAAACCGGAAAAGCTGTTCGTGCTCTCCTTAGCTTCCGGAGCGTCGCTGACCATGCTTAAATCTCTGTAATTAAGTCTTTTGTTTGTAACAAAAATTTCAACGGGAACTCTCATAATCAATAACTTTCTATATCAATGCACTTAACTCCGTCGGCTACCTCCCTGCCCATAAACACGCGGGCAAGTCTGGAAAAAGCTTCGGGCGCATCACTTACGTAAAACTCGCCGTTACCGTCACTGACCATATGAGCAGGTAAATACTTCTTAGCGGCAACGACTGCCTCTTTACCCGAATTTATCAGCACACTTCTTTGGAGAATTTCGCCTATTACACCGCTTAAATGCGGATAATGTGTGCATCCCAAAATAACTGCATCTGCACCGAAGGAAACGCTGTTCTCAAGATACTCCCTTGCAAACAATGCCGCCGCTTCCCCCTCGGTATATCCGTTTTCAACCAAAGGAACGAACATGGGACACGCTACGGAGCGAACCTCGATTTTGGGATCTATTTTATTTATTGCACGTTCATACGCACCGCTTTTTACCGTAGCGGAAGTGCCAAGCACCGTAATTCTTCCGTTGCCCGCCGCGGCAATTTCCACAGCTTTTTCCGCTGCCGGCTCAACCACGCCTATCACGGGCACGTCAAAACGCTTCTTCAGCTCGTCTATAGCGTTGGCACTAACGGTACCGCAAGCCACTATTATAAGCGAAGCGCCTTTATCAATTAAAAATTTGGTGTCTTGACAAGCGTAGCGGCATATGGTATCCGCAGATTTCGTACCGTAAGGCACC
>JAFQBR010000286.1 GCA_017399665.1 Clostridia bacterium
GGTCCTAAGAACATAAACGAGCCTATGGGCTTACCCTCATCTGCAATGCCTGCTCTTGAACGCAAAATTGCTTGGCTTACCTTTTCAACTGCTTCGTTTTGTCCAATTACTCTTTCGTGTAGTTTATCTGCAAGGCTAAGCAATTTTTCCTTTTCGCTTGCCATAAGCTTTGTTACGGGAATAGAAGTCCATTTAGATACGATTTGGGCAATTTCTTCTTCCCCTACTTCCATTCTTAAAAGGGCGTTAATCGGCTTATTTAAAGACTTTTGTTCTGCATCCTTAAGTTTTTGGGTAAGAGCTGGCAGTTCGCTATACTGTAACTTTGCAGCCCTTTCGAAGTCGCCTATTCTTTTAGCATTTTCTATTTCAATATTAAGCTTATCTATTTTTTCCTTTGTTTCTTGTAAAGCGTTTATTTGATTTTTTTCATTTTCCCATTGCGCCTTTAATGCCATAAATTGCTCACGTTTTTCGCTTAGCTCTTTTTTGATTTGAGCAAGGCGTTGAATGGAAAGCTCATCCTTTTCTTTAGAAAGTGCCATTTCTTCAATTTGCAGTTGCATCATCTTTCTTGAAACAACGTCCATCTCTAACGGCATACTGTCTATTTCAGTTTTTATCATTGCACACGCTTCATCTACAAGGTCAATAGCTTTATCGGGCAAAAATCTATCAGTAATATACCTATCTGAAAGTGTTGCAGCAGATAAAATCGCGCTATCTAAAATCTTTACCCCGTGAAAAATTTCATATCTTTCTTTTAAGCCTCTTAAAATAGCAATCGTATCTTCTACCGTTGGCTGATCAACCGTTACGGGTTGAAAACGGCGTTCAAGCGCGGCATCTTTTTCTATATATTTAGAATATTCATCTAACGTTGTTGCGCCAATACAATGAAGCTCACCGCGCGCAAGCATTGGTTTTAACAGGTTGCCTGCATCCATGCTACCTTCAGTTTTTCCTGCGCCAACTATTGTGTGTAGCTCGTCTATAAACAGCAAGGTACTGCCCTCTTGCTTTTTAATTTCGTTAAGAACCGCTTTTAGACGCTCTTCAAATTCACCACGGTATTTTGCACCGGCAATTAAAGAGCCCATATCTAAAGCAAAGATTTTTTTATCTTTAAGCCCCTCTGGAACGTCCCCTCTGACAATTCGCATTGCAAGCCCTTCTACAATAGCCGTTTTACCTACGCCAGGCTCACCTAAAAGAACGGGGTTATTTTTTGTTTTGCGTGAAAGTATTCTTATAACGTTTCTAATTTCTTCATCTCTACCAATAACCGGGTCTAGCTTGCCATCCTTTGCGCGTTGAACAAGATCATATCCGTATTTATTCAAAACGTCATACGTTTCTTCTGGATTGTCGCTAGAAATGGGGGACGTCTTAACTTTTTTAAGACACTTTTCAAATTCTTTTGCGGTTATATTCTCTTTTTTAAATAGCTTTTCAAGCTCAGTAGTGGGACTTTTTAATAAAGCTAAAAATAAATGCTCTACCCCAACGAACTCATCCCCGCTCTTTTTAGCATTCTCTTCGGCTAATGCTAAAATTCTTGCCGTCGCGTTATCGTAGTACATTGTAACGTTACCGCTAACGGTTGGAAAATTTGAAATTAACTGCTCTACTTCTTTCCTTATTAATTCAACACTTTTGCCCATCTTTTGTAAAAGCGAAGGAATTAGGGCGCTTGAATCTTCAATTAACCCATATAATAAGTGTTCGGGCTGGATTTGTTGATTTTGATTAATTAGCGCTTTACTTCGCGCCTGATTTAAACATTCTATTGCTTTTTTAGTATAATTTTCGTAACTCATATTAACTCCTTTATCTTAAAATATTCTTGCCATCTTTTGCCCGATTAATTATAAACAACAAAAATAATATTAAGAATAAAAAAATATTAGCAGTCGATTAGGTCAAGTGTTAGCACTCTAACCATTCGACTGCTAATATATTACATCATAATTTTCTTTGTGTCAAGTTTTTTTAAAAATATTTTTATTTTTGCTTTAAAAAAATTTAACTTAATCTTAAAGAGTTAACGCCATCACGAAAAATTATTTTTTTCTTAGCCGTAAATTGTTCTTGCTTTTTTTGCAATAGCTAAAAACTCTGCTTTAAATTCATCTGCGCCCACACCATTTACGCATTCAAGTGCTTCAAGCCTTGAAATTAGTGAATTAAATGAAGCGTCTGCTTTATACTCAGACTGGCGAAGAAGTAAGCCAAATTCAGTAACGCAACCAATAAAAATTGTATCCTCACTTACGCTTTCTTGCGCTAAAGTTGTTTGATAACCTTTTGTTAAACTCTTTTGTTCGGTTGTTTCAGGGTCTTTGTACCTTATTTCTGCGCTTGCAAATTCCCCTTCGCCTTCTTTAATCTTAATCTCATAAACGGCGGTTACGGTATGGCCTGAACCTATTTCGCCGGCATCCTTTTGTTCATTTTCAAAGTCTTCAACGCTAATCATCTTACTTTCGTAACCGATAAGACGGTATTTTTCAACAAGGTCTGTATTAAAGGTAACGTTAATTTTAACGTCCTTAGCAACGGTTACAAGCGTTCCGCCCATCTCTTGAACAAGTAATTTTCTTGCTTCTGCTAATGAATCTAAATAACCGTAGTTACCGTTTCCGTTTTCAGCAAGCGTTTTCATCGTGGTATCGCTTGTGTTATACATACCAACACCTAGTACGCTTAACCAAATGTTAGACTGGCGTTTTTCACTTATGAATTCATATAAATCGTTTTTGTTTCTTATCCCAACGTTAAAGTCGCCGTCGGTTGCAAGTATTACACGGTTATTTCCACCTTCAATAAAATACTTTTCTGCCGTTTGGTAAGCAAGCTGAATACCGCCTGCGCCGTTGGTCGAACCACCTGCAGTAAGGTCTTGCAATACGTTAGCTATTCTTACCTTTTCGCTACCAAGCATTCCCTCTGCCGCAACTCTTACACCGCTTGCGTAAGTAACAACGGACACTATATCGTTATCTGCTAAATTTTCTGTAAGCATTGTAAAGGCTTGTTGAATAAGACCTAATCTATCGTCGCCATACATTGAGCCAGACGTGTCAATAAGAAAAACTATATTGTTTTGTTTTTTCTCTGTAAAATCAATTTCTTCCGCACTAACGGATATGGTAAACAGTTGATGTTCACTATTCCACGGACAGTCAGATAGCGTTCCGCCTAGCGCTAAGCCATCACCCTTTTGCGGTCTTTCATAATTATAATTGAA
>JAFQBR010000028.1 GCA_017399665.1 Clostridia bacterium
CGGCAAGTATTTGCTTGGAACTTGCGACTCAAAATTCAAATAGATTATAAACGGACAGTTGGGTTTATTTTTTGGAATAATTAGCTGAGTAGGAACAGTATGACTGTCGTTATTTACTGTAAAAGTAAAATCAACCCTTTCCCATTCAGCCTTTCCTGCAAAGGTTACGTTCACTTTAGAAGTTGTAACTTCCGGTTTAACGTAAGGTGGCAATTTTCCAAACTCAATTTGTTATATAAGATCACGAAGATATGGGCGCATTATGCCTTCCCAATCTTTTAAGTTATTAATTTTATTTCCTCTACCATCACATAATAAATCGGGTAAATTTCTTTTTTGTAACTCATTTAAAACAATACTCATATTTTTCACCGATAAAATCATAGTTTAAACAATTTAACTTGTTGATTTTTATTATATACCTTTTTATGCTTATAAGCAAACAAAAAAAGAAGAATAAATTATTTTTATTAAACTTTCTTACTCAAAAACTTAAAAATAAAATAAAAAGTCGCGCTATAGGTCGATTAGCGCGACTTTTTTATTTTATCAAGTAATGATTTTATTTAACGTAATAACAAATAATATTATGTTCGCTGTCTTTATTTAAAAGGGGAAGAAGGTTGCCTTCTATCTTTTTCCCGTCAACTAAAATTGCATATTCATTTGCTGGTATATATTCTATATTATACTTTACACCACGGAAAATACGGCTAATTTTAGCGCCCTTCCAAGAGGTTGGAAGACAGGGGGCAAGTCTTAAACCGTTAATTTCAGGCTTAACACCTAAAATAAACTCAATAATAGCGCGATACATCCAGCTTGCAGAACCGGTTATCCAAGATAAAGGAGCATAACCTTTTTTAGGTGAAGCGGGTCCAAAATACATATTTGATATAGCGTAAGGCTCTACACCAGAATCCGCATTCTTGGGGTTATCGTAACGGTTCATTTTTAACGTTTCCCATGCGTTATCGGGAAGTTTTGCAACACAGTCTGCTACAACCTTAAACATAACGCCGTGGTTATAAACAGAACCGTTTTCGTATACGCCGGGCTCGAAATAAGAAACTCTGCCAATACGTTCGTTACCTTTTAAATAAGGCTTATCTTGAAGCATATAGCCATAATCGCACTTTAAGTGCTTTTCTACCTCTTGCATAACTGCAACTTTTTCTTCTTGCGATAAAATATCGCCCATTACAGCCCACGTTTGAGGATTTAAGAAGATTTTAGCCTCTTCACTATCAACTGAGCCAATCTTTTCGCCCCAGTCGTTTATACCGTAAATAAAGCGCCCGTTTTCCATGCCGTGAGTACGGATTGCTTTCTTTAAAGCTTCTCGTTTTTCTACCGTGTCGGCAATCAATTCTTCTTTATTGGAAATATTGCTATTTTGAATAATCTCAATATAGTCTGCGCTGGCATTTACAGTTGCAATAGAAAGCCAAACGCTTTCGCCCTTCATATTAAGGCCAACACCGTTCATAGAGTCGTTCCAATCTCCACCACCCCAAAGATTAAGTCCGTGCTCGCCTTGTTCTCTGAATAAAAAGTCCATACCACGTTTAACGTGGTCAAACACGCTGTCTATATCCTCGCCGTTATAGTAACCAACCTTTTCATCTAAAACGGATAAATCACCGCTTTCCTTTAAATATGCAAGTACTGCAGGAGCAATCCATGCAGGCATATCTTGGTAAGGATGATCCAATATAGGGTCAAACATGCGGATAGCGTTTCCGTTAACGAATTGATGCTTTAAGGTATATAAAAGTCTTTCTCTTGCCAATGCTGGGTCTAAAGAAACAAAGCCTGTTAAATCTTGCAATACGTCGCGGAATCCTTTGCCGTAAACTCTGCCCCAAGTTTTGCCAAGCGACATTTGCCTTTTAAGCCAAATGGTTGCCATAGTATCTAGATATTCGTCGCATGTTTGAACGGTAGCCGTTTGAATATGATTTTCGGCAGTTTGCTTTTGCAGGTCAAGCTCTTTTTCAAAACTTTGCTTATTAGAATATTCATTTGCAAGTGATAGACATTCTTCGCGACTACGCGCAGTTCCTACTGCAAAATAAAGCTCGCTTTTTTGATTTACGTCTAAAGTAATATCAAATTGTAAAACGCCTGCATAGTAAGGTTCAAAAACAGGTGTTTGCTTACATAAAAAGCGGTCAGTAATGTGCGTTGGGTTATAAATTGAGCCATACGTACCCAGTAAATCGTCACGCGCAAGTGCGTAAGCCACCGCTTGTTCACTTGCAGTATAGAATACGTCGATATACTCTCTGCTATCGCCGTAAGGTCTGTGAGCAAAGTAAATACCCTTCATTTCTTCATCATAGCGAGCCTTGGTATAAGCTTGATGCTCGGTAACGTTAATATTGGGATTTATGTATGTAATAATACTTAAATTTCTTTTTTTATTGCCCTTATTTTCAAGACCTACCCTGTGCATTTCCACAAAGTTCTTTTGAGGTACAAGCACGGTAAAATCCGCCTTGATTTGATTATATTCACTTTCTACAACGTGGTAGCCAAGTCCAACGTGAGTGCGGTGCATATCGAACTTTTTATTAAGTAAGTTGCGGTTAATATCGTACCACTCGCCCGTATCGTTATCGCGAAGATAAATTATACGGCAGTCGTAAATGAGTGGGCGAAAAACCTTATTTATGCAAGCCTTAGAAAGTCCAAAGCCAAATTGGTCTAAGTCTAAAATAAAGCCTTCGTTCCAAAGAAAGTTCTTTAAAGGACGTCTTGGATACATATTTTCTATTATGTATTCCCTGTTTTTATTATCAAAATATCCTGTTTTGTTCATAACTTCACCTCTGTATAAAAAAATTAAGCGTCAATCCAAATAATTTCGTTAGGTTGTAAGGTGTATTCTTTTGAATTAGAGTTTATATCGTAAAATACCGTTTGCTGAACGTCCGCTGTGTTGTTTACTAACGCATAACGCTTGCTTTCGGGATAATAGTTGCATTCTGTATTTACGTTTGACGAAAACGCCTTATAAAGCAAGTTTTCTTTATGCGCGCACCAAAGCATAGCACGATATAAAATTCTTGAGTTTACGGCATTGTAGCGAAGCCCTGCAAGATAGAAAGTTCTGCCATCACCGTATTCGTTAACAGCCATTTTAACGTGGCAGTTATTAACGCCAACGTAGTCGCCGTCTGCAGTAGCGTCTAAAACCTTAGCTCCGTCTAACGCGTAAACGTGGTTAGGTCCGTTTGCATAATCTATTTTATCAACCTTATCTTCAGTAATAAAGTGCTTGTGAATTTGAACGTTATACTTATTGAATAAAATAGATAAACCCATTTCTTTTTCAACGCCTAACGCATCTGAAAGTTGGAAAAATCTACCGCCAAAGGTAACGGCTGAAGGATCGCCTATACCAATAAATCCACCGC
>JAFQBR010000287.1 GCA_017399665.1 Clostridia bacterium
AACGGCTACAATCTCCTCGGCTACCGATGAAGGCCTTGCGGTTTACATCAGTAACACGAAAAAAGAAATCCTTCTTCCCAAAGAAGAAATCAATTGCGAAAGCTATGATAAAGCAGTTTACTCTGCAAAAGTTGGCGAAGAAATTATCGTTAAGATCGTTGGTCTTAATCCCGTTCAGTTATCTGAAAAGGCAATCGCTAAGGATTTAGAAGACGAAAAGCTAGTTGCTGAAATTGCAGACGGTAACAAGGAATTCTCTGTTACTATCGACGGTTTCAACAAAGGCGGTCTTATCGGTCACTACGCTGGTTTTGAAGTTTTCGTACCTTCTTCTCAAATTAGAATCGGTTTCGTTAAAGATCTTGAAAAGTACGTTGGAAAGACTTTAAGAGTTAAAGCTGAAAAGATAGAAAACGGCAGAAGAAAACAAATCGTTGCATCACAAAGAGTTATTCTTGAAGCTGAAAAGGCTGTAAAGGATGCTGAACGCGCTGCAAAGGAAGAAGAATTCTTCGGTGCTGTTTCTGTTGGCGATATTATTAAGGGTACTGCAGTTAGATTTGCAAGCTTCGGCGCATTTATTGACGTTGCAGGTATCGATTGTCTTGCTCATATTTCTGATTTAAGCTGGACTGGTTGCAATTCTGCAGCAGACGTTCTTGAAATCGGCAAGGAATATGAATTCAAGGTATTAAAGTGTGATAAGGAAACTAAGAAGGTTTCTTTAGGCTATAAGCAACTTCAACCCAGACCTTGGGATTTAGTTCCCGGCAAGTACATGGTTGGCGACGTTGTTAAGGGAAAAGTTGTAAGAATCGTTCCCTTCGGCGCTTTCGTTGAACTTGAAAAGGGTATTGACGGTTTAGTTCACGTTTCTCAAATTTCTCACGAATGGCTAGAAAATCCCACCTCTGCTTTAAAGGTTGGCGAAGAAGTAGAAGCTAAGATCATTGCTATTGATCACGAAAAGGAAAAAATCACTCTTTCTATCAAGGCTATGACTCCCGCTCCTGAAGCTCCTGCTAAACCCAAGAGAGAAGAAGCTACCGAAGAAGGTAGTGAAAAGCCCGCTCGTAAGCCCAGAAAGCCCAGAAATGAAGGTGATGACGGCGAAATGAGAGAATGGAAAGAAGGTGGAGACGGTGGCGTTTCTATCGCTGAACTTCTTGCAAATAACAATAAATAATTAAAAATACTTATGGCACGGCAATTTTGCCGTGCCATAGTAAAACACTAATGTTTCAGCCTTTTAGGCCTTGAACGTTTTTTCTTTGGTATAAATTCTAAAACCTACGTTCATAAGATAAGAAAGTTAAAAATCAAGCACGTAGTAGCATTTTTCTTTTTTTGTTGGCGGAAATCTTTGCCCTTTACTCAAAAGAGTTTGCTCTAAGGTTTTTCCTTTTTTATCTACAATTCTGTAAAATCCCGTTTCGGGGACTATGTCTCCAGCGTGAAACTTAATCATAACCGTTTTCTTATCTAAAGCTAGTATGTTTTATTAAAATCGGTTTATACGTAAATTCAAAAATATTTTAAAA
>JAFQBR010000288.1 GCA_017399665.1 Clostridia bacterium
AAGCGGTGTGGAGTAACGTTGGAAGCGATAATATGACCTATATAAATTTTGCAAGCACCACCCAAAATGGGGAAATTGTTTTATACAGTGATCTTATAAAAGTTGCCGTTTGTATGAACAACGGAAGAGTTTGCGATATGGATGCTCACCTATATTTAAAAAATCATAAAGAGCGTAAAATACCAGAAGTAAAGATTAAAGTTGAAGATGCAGAGCGCAAATTAAGTAAAAATTTAGAGGTTCAAACCTCACGCTTGGCCCTTATTCCAACCCCTTCAAACAAAGAAATTCTCGCATACGAATTTAGTGGTATTATGCAAGGCGAGACTTATTACGTTTATGTAAACGCAATAACCGGGGAAGAAGAGCAAATTTTTAAGGTTGTTTCAACCGACGATGGCGATTTATTGTTGTAAAAAAAAGGCTCTGTCAGAACAAACGGTTGACTAAAGAACTTTTATCTCTTAAAAAAAATCAACCATTGTTTGTGACATCGCCAAAAAAAATAATATTTAAAAAATTGCTAAAAATAGGGAACAAAACTTGTTTTTGTCCCTATTTTTTTATTTAAAGTGTGAAAAAAGCAAAAAAACACAAAACTCCGTCTTGACAAAAGGTATGTTATATGTTACAATAGTGCAGTAAAAAAAATAGAAGAGGATTATTTTATGCCTAATATTTCATTAGTGTATTACAGAGTAAACGAACTTGAATTTAAATTTAACGAAGCAATTAAGGGTAACATTTCTTTCCAAATCAAACCCAAGATTGAATGTAAGGTTGCTAAAAAGGAAGAAAACTTATTTGTAAACCTTGCTTTAAAGATCAATGAAGACATTTCTACCCCCGTTCCTTTTAATCTAAAGGTTGTTTTAGCTGGAACTTTTAAATTAAAAGATCCCACAGCCGTTTTAGATGAGGCAGGGCAAAGAGCACAGGTTAACGAAGCTTTTGCTGTTTTATACCCCTATTTACGTGCAACAGTTTCTAGCATAACAACAAACTGTAATATTCCTGCGTACATACTTCCCACAGTCCTTCCTGAACAGCTTACGCAAAGCGAACAAATTGATAAATTTATTATTAAAAAACCGCAAGGTCTTAACTAAACGTTATTGGCAGAGTAATAAGCTCTGCCTTTTTGTTTGCCAATAAGCTGGGCAAAAAATAAAAGAAGTTATAATTTTGTTGCAATGCTAAACAAAAAATGATAAAATTGTTTTGTAAAACCATGCATTTGTGGTTTTGGGAGGTAATTATGCGTATTATGGTTTGCGGTGGGGCAGGTTTTATCGGCTCGCACTTCATAGACTATATTTTAAATAAATATCCCGAAGATTTTGTTCTTTGCTATGACCTTTTGACTTATGCTGGCAAGGTGGAAAATCTTAAAAATTGCAAAAATAACAAAAATTTTGCCTTTATAAAGGGTGATATTTGCGATAAAGCTGGGGTAGAAAGAGCGGTAAAGCAATATAATATTGACACGGTTGTAAACTTTGCGGCTCAGTCCCACGTGGATCGCTCGATTGATAGCCCTGATGAGTTTTTGCGCACTAACGTTTTAGGGGTAAACACACTTTTACAAGTTGTTAAAGAACAAAAATTAAACCGTTTTCATCAAGTTTCTACAGATGAGGTTTACGGCGATATTGCGCTTGATGATTTTGTAACAGAATTTACAGAAAGTTCGCCTATAGCACCGTCATCTGCATATTCAGCATCTAAAGCAAGCGCAGATTTATTGGTTTTGGCACAAAGAAAAACCTTTAATTTACCCGTTACAATTTCGCGCTGTGGCAATAACTACGGCACGCGCCAGCACGAAGAAAAGCTAATACCTCATTTTGTAATGCAAGCAGTAAATAACAACAGTTTACCTCTTTACGGAGATGGTAAAAACGTGCGCGATTGGATTCACGTTTTAGACCACGTAAAGGCTATTGACTTAATTTTAAGAAAGGGCGAGCTTGGCGAAGTGTATAACGTGGGCGCAAGTAATTTAATTTGTAATTTAGATATTGCAAAAGCCATTTTAGATATTTTACAAAAGCCACACTCTTTAATAACGTTTGTTTCAGACCGTTTAGGTCACGACCGCAAATACTCGGTAAACTTTGATAAGATAAAAAAACTTGGATTTAAGCCTGAAATGCAATTTGAAAGCTGTTTTAAAGAGTGTGTTTTAGCTTATAAAGATAAGTTTTTAAATAAGAAATAAATTTATAAATTCAAATAAAAGTCGCGTTAATCAACTTATAGCGCGACTTTTTGTTTGTTTTAGGGCCAACGAACGCCTAATTTTTTTAATATTTAAAAAAAGAAAAAATTTAATTAGAAATAATTAAAAATGGGTGTTGTTTGTTTTACTTTTTAACTATTTAAGTGTTATAATAAAAGCATATTTTTTTTGTGAGGTGTAAAAAAATGAGGAAGGCAAAAATTGTACTACTATTACTTATTTTTGTAGTAGCAACCTTTGTTGGCGCATGTAATGGTGGCTCTGAAAACAGCAGTTCAAGCTCATCAGACAATCAGAACTCAAGCACAACAAACAATGACAGTTCAAGTTCATCTTCAACCCAAACCCCACCTGATGACGGATATGAAATAATAACAGTCGCTCAGGCATTGGAGCTTTGTGGTGAACCCGGTAATACTACAACTGAAAGATATTACCTATCAGTTACTGTAGTTAGCATCAAAAACCCCACCTTTGGCGAAATGGTAGTAAGCGACGAAACAGGCTCTATTAGCGTTTATAACTCTAAAAACGCAGACGGAACTGTTGGTTATGCTGAAATGGAAGATAAGCCTTACGCAGGCGACAGCGCAATTTTATATTGTACCTTACAAAATTATAACGGAACTAAAGAAGTAAAGAGCGCTTACATTATTGAATTTGAGCACGCAGTTATTGAAGATGACGGAAGCTATACTCAAATGACGGTAGAGAGCGCAAGAAATGCAAACGTTGGCGACAAGGTAGAAATTACCGGTGTTGTTGCAGCTATCACTTATGCAAACGGTAAAATTCCAAGTGGCGCATACATTGTTGACAGCACTTCTTCAATTTACGCATACGGCGAATTTGCAGGAAGAGTTAGCAAGGGCGACGAAATTACAATTCGCGCAAGCAAAACCTATTGGATTTTAGAAAAAGAACAGTCAAGCGCAAGCAAATACGGCTATAAGGGCTGTAATCAGCTTGAAGACGTAACGTTAGTTTCAATTAATTCTGCAGGAAACGAGTTTGATAAAACTTGGATTGAAGAAACAACCGTTAAAGAAATAATGGAAACACCTGTTACGGAAGATATAACAACACTTATTTATAAGGTAAACGCGCTTGTTAAAAAGGTAGATGGCAGTAACTTTATAAACTATTATTTTGACGATTTAGACGGCTTTACCGGTAGCTATACGTACACACAATGCAATGGTAGCGACTTTGCTTGGATAGATGAATTTGACGGCAAGATTTGCACGGTTTATCTTTCTGTAATCAACGCAAAAAGCAGTGCAACCGGCTGTGTTTACAGATTTTTACCCGTTGAAATCATTGATGAAAATTTCGCATTCAATCCTGCTGACGGCGGTGAATTTGCCGTTAAATATTACGGTATAGACCAATTTGAAGAAGTTTACTATGCAGACCCTGCAAAAGAACTTGTAACAAGTGTAAGCTCTGAGCTTTTAGATATTGAAGGCATTAAGCTTTCTTATTCTTCATCAAATACCGCAAGCGTTTACTTTGAAGAAGAAAACGGCGCAACCGTTATGCACTGCGCTTCAACAGGCAAGGCAACAATAACGGTAACAGGCGAGTACAACGAAATAGAATATTCTGAAAGCGTTGAAGTTGAAGTGGTTAACCTAAATGACTTTGAAGCTATAACGGTAGCGCAAGCTATTGCAACTGCTCCTGACACCGCTGTTACAGTAAGAGGCTTTGTTGGACCTTCACTTATTAACCAGTTAGGTTTTTATTTGTTTGATAGCGAAGGCAATTTTATTGCTGTTAAAGTAAATGAAGGCGCAGAATTTGAAGGTCTTGAAATTGGCCACGAAGTTATTTTAGAAGGCACAAGAGAGCGTTACATTAAAAACGATGCAAGCACTATTGCCGGTCAAACCTGTATTGTATACGCTAAAATTTTATTTAACCTATACGGAAATAACCAATATTCAACCGCTAAATTTGTTACAGATAAAACCGCTCAAGATTTTAGTACTTTAGCAAATACTGTTGACTACTCAACAACAGTTTTTGTTTTAGACTTAACCGCAACTTTAATAGATAGAGGTTATTTTACCCAACTTGAAGTTAAAGATGCAAATGGAACTCAAATTAAGTTATATATGAGTGGCGCTGGTCAATATGCTTTCCTTGAACCATATTTCGGAAAGCAAGTAAAAATGGAAGTTGCCGCTTGTAACTGGAACGATAAAGATTATTGGGCTGGCTGTGTTATAGCAGTTATTTTAGAAGACGGAACTAAGGTTTACAACACCTATAATTTTGATAACAACTAATTTAAAAGGCTTGGCCGCAGCAAAGGGTTAACTAAAGTGATTTTATTTCTTTAAAAAATCAACCGTTGTTTGTGACATCACTAAGTAAAAAAACGCGCTACCTTAAAAGGTGGCGCTTTTTTTACAAAAATAGCGATAATCGACCCATAGAGCGGTTTTTTGTGGTAAAACATGGTAAAGATTAACTTTAAAACCCCCTTTTTTTTACTTTTATTGTTCTTTATAGAATACTTAAAAGGGGAAAGCTGAAAAAAATAATTAGCTAAAAAACTTTGTTTGAATTAAAAAAGGTTGAAAAAAGGTGTTAAATATTATATACTAAAAGTAATAATATTTAAACGAAAAAAGGAGCTATATAAGGCGTGACGTTAAAATTATTTATAAAAAAGAATGCAATAATGTTTATAGCGTTGATAGCTTCTTTAATTACCGTTATTTTTGTTCCCGTAGATAAAGAATATTTGGGGTATTTTGACTATAAAACGTTGGTATGTTTATTTTGCGTATTGGCAGTTGTTTGCGCGCTTAAAAACATCAACTTTTTCTATATTTTGGCAAGTAAAATAGTAAAGCTGTTTAAAAACACTAAAAAATGCGTGCTTGCCCTTGTTTACATAACCTTTATAGGCTCTATGCTTATAGCGAACGATATGGCGCTTTTAACCTTTTTACCGCTTGGTTATTTTGTACTGAATAGTACGGGTAAGAAAAAATATATGGCTTTTACCTTTATAATGCAAAATATCGCGGCAAACCTTGGCGGTATGCTAACCCCCTTTGGTAACCCACAAAACCTTTATTTGTATTCCTTTTTTGAAATACCTAATTTAGAGTTTTTAAAAATAATGGCATTGCCATTTGTGTTTGCAATACTTTTAATTACCATTTTTTGCTTGATATTTGTTAAAAGTGAACCGCTTGAGCTTACCGAAGAGGTCGAAAAGCTAGATAAAAAGAAGGGCATTTTGTATTTTATTTTATTTGCGCTTTCTATTGCAATAGTTTTTCGCGGAATACCTTATATTGTTGGCTTAATAGTTATTCCTTTGGTTTTAATTTTTACAGATAGAAAGGCGCTTTTACAGGTTGACTATTCGCTTTTGTTTACCTTTGTGTTTTTCTTTATTTTTTCGGGCAACATGGCGCGAATAGAAGTGGTTAGAAATTTCTTTTCTTCTCTGCTTGAAAAACACACCTTTTTAGTTAGCGTGCTTTCTTGCCAAGTAATAAGTAACGTGCCTTCTGCAATACTATTATCGCAGTTCACAACCAACTATACCGATTTATTGCTTGGCGTAAACATTGGCGGTGTTGGCACGATTATTTCTTCCTTAGCAAGCCTTATAACCTTTAAAGAATACATAAAGCACAACCCCGAAAAAGGCTTTTATTATATGGAAAGATTTTCTGCATATAACTTCTTATTCTTAATTGCGCTTGTTGGATTTGTTCTGCTTATTAAAATGATTTAAGGTGGTAAAAATGAAAAAAGTATATAATAAATTAGTTCGCGATAAAATACCCGAAATTATAGAAAAGTCGGGCAATAAGTGCGTTATCGCCACTTTAAGTGATGAAGAATACGCAAAAATGCTTGACGAAAAACTTTTGGAAGAAGTGGCTGAATACAACGCAGATAAAAACGCGGAAGAGCTTGCCGATATTTTAGAAGTGATTTACGCCATTGCTAAAAATAAGGGTATATTAGAAGAAGATTTAAAGGAAATCCGCGCGCAAAAACAGCATAAGCGCGGTGGCTTTGATAAAAAAATATTACTTAAAGAAGTAGAGGAGCAAGACTGATGCAAAAGGAAGTGCAGGTTGTTGCAGCCCTTATAAAGCAAGGGGATAAAATTTTAATTTGTCAGCGCCCTAAAAATAAGGGTTGCGCCCTTTTGTGGGAGTTTGTTGGCGGTAAGGTAGAACAGGGGGAAAGTAAAGAGCAGGCGCTTGTTCGCGAGTGCAAAGAAGAGCTTGAAATTGATATTGAGGTTGGCAAAGAGTTTTTCTTTGTTAGCCATACTTACCCAGACGTAACCGTCCACTTAACTCTGTTTTTGGCAAGAATTTTAAGGGGCGTTCCGCAAAAAATTGAGCATAACGACGTAAAATGGATAACCGTCAAACAAATTGACAGCTTTGAATTTTGCCCGGCAGACAAGGTTATTATAGAAAAAATCAAAGAAGTTTACGGCGCGTAAAAAACAAGGTAAAAAAACACAACGTAAAGAAAGGTATTAAATGATTGAGCTTCGCCCATATCAACAAGATTGCGTTAACGCAATAAATAATATGCAAAGGGGAACAGGGCTTGTTTCTATGGCTACCGGGCTTGGTAAGACGGTAGTGTTTTCGCATATTAAAAGAAAGGGCAGAGTTTTAATTATTTCGCACAGAGAAGAGCTTGTGCGCCAGCCCATAAAATATTACGATTGCCCCTGTGGAATAGAGCAAGGGAACGAGCATTCTAACGGGGAAGAGGTAATTTCTGCCTCCGTTCAGTCCCTTATAAGAAGGCTGGATAAATTCCCTGCTGATTATTTTGATTTAATAATTACAGATGAAGCGCACCACGCGGCTGCGCCAAGCTATAAAAAGATATATAACCATTTTACCCCAAGGCTTCACGTAGGCTTTACCGCAACGCCCAACCGTGGCGACAAGGTGCGCCTTGACGACGTGTTTGAAAAAATTATTTTCGAGCGCGATTTAAAGTGGGGCATAAAGCAGGGTTATCTTACGGATATAGACTGCATAAGGGTAAAAGTTTCCTACGATTTGCGCTCTGTTAAAAGAGCCATGGGTGACTTTGCGGTAGGCGACCTTGATAAGGCGGTTAACACAGAGCGTTCCAACCAAGAAATTGCCGAAATATATAAAAGATACGCAAAAGGTCAAACGCTTATTTTTGCAACCTCGGTAGAGCATGCAAATAATATAGCAAGCTGTATTGACGGGGCGGTGGTGGTAAGCCAAAAAACGCCAAACCGCAAACAGATAATAGAAGACTTTACTGCAAGAAAAATCCCTTGCATAGTAAACTGCATGATATTCACCGAAGGTACGGACATGCCTTTGATTGAAACAATAATTATTGCGCGTCCCACCCAAAACCCATCGCTTTATACTCAAATGGTGGGCAGGGGGCTTCGCCAATATGCAGGCAAAACGCATTTAACGTTAATTGACTGCGTTGGTATTACGGGCAAGCTTGATATTTGCACCGCGCCAACCCTTATGGGGCTTGATATGGGCGAGATACCCGAGTATAGGCAAAAGCAAGTGCAAGGCATGCTTACCGATATGCCCGAAATTGTTGAAAAAGCGCGCGACTGCGTAGAAAGCTGGATTTTAAACGTGGAAGCAGTTAACCTTTTTGCCAAAGAGCAAGGTGTGTTTACGCGCAGAATAAATTGGGTAAAAAAGAGCAATGGCGACCTTGTTTATCAGCTTGCTTGCGGAGACAGAATAGGCGTAAAAGCAATTAACGAGCTTGGCAAAACCAAGGTTATGCGCTATTATTTTGACGAGAAAAAGGGTGACTTTGTTTACAGCGAGTCAAACGAAAGCGATTTGCAGTCCGCAATAGATTACGCCCACGCCATTTTTGAAAGGGTTTATCAGGACGAGAAAAAGCTTTGGGATATTGGCGAATATTCCACTTGGAAATATCAACCTGCAAGCGAGGCGCAGTTAAAATATATTAAGTCTAAACTTTCAGCCGAAGAGTGGGAAAGACTTAACAGCAAAGAGTTTATTTCTAAAGGTGATGCAGGTCAAATAATTAGCGCGGTTAAAATTAGAAATTTAACCAAGGATGATTTGCTTTATATGCGCAAAAAATCCAATGAAGAAAAAAAGGCGCGTGAAGAAGAAAAAGCCCTTTACGCCTCTTTAAAAATAAGAAAGGTGCTAGACGAAAAAAAGAAAAGCTATAAGTATTATGCCATAAAGCACCCAACCGATTTAATAATAACCAACAGTTGGGAAAAGGCGCAGGATTTAATTTTAAAGCTTAACCAAACAGGCACGCCTTGCAAATACAAAAGCTTTGCATCCGTTGCCCAAGCCACAGAATATTTAAG